>CAITMP010000932.1 GCA_903893525.1 uncultured Acidobacteriia bacterium
CGGCCGCTTGCCGCTCCAATACTGGCGCAGCACCTTCACTTGCTCGGAATGGTACATGCGGATCATTGCATGCATCACGGGGAGCACGTAGGTGGAGCCCAGGGTCCAGCCCTTGCGGAGACTGAGGTTATAGATATCCTGCGATCGAATTCCCGTGAACCTCCGCAGCACGTCCATGCCGTCCAGGAGTTCCTGGAGATTCATGAGTTGTACGTCCCAGTCGCGGTTCTGCTGTCGAACCACTTCGCACAGCGCATTCGCGGCGCTACGATGCCCGCCACCGGCATCGAAGAACACCAATTCCAGTGTCTTCATTCCTCAAACGATTCTGACACGGGGGTAGGCGTGGCGGCTGGCCCGAAACGATTCGGACGGACTTTGCCATCTGGAGGCCTTACAATGGAGGTATGATCCGGCTTATCGAAACGGGTGACCGGAAACTGATGCACTGGCTCAACCATTGGGACGCACCCCGTTGGATCCGCCTGTGGATGGTTTTTTCGACCCGAGCCGGCGACGGCTGGCTATGGGCGCTCATAGGCGTGATCGTCTTGGTGTTGGGCGCCGAAAAGGGCGTGACTGCGGTCGAGTCCGCGTTGGCTGCGGTCGTCGTCGGCCAGTTGCTGTTCCGTGTGCTGAAAACCCTGACGGGCCGGGAGCGACCGTGCGCTGTCGAGGTTCATTGCTGGGCGAAGCTGCTCCCTCCGGACCGGTTTTCCTTCCCGTCCGGCCACACCATCACCGCTTTTTGCGCGGTTCTCCCGGTGGGTCTCTACTACCGCGAGACTCTGCCCGTCCTGTTGTTCTGCGCGCTCAGCGTGGCGGTTTCGCGGGTCGTGCTGGGACTGCATTATTTGAGCGATGTGGTCGCCGGCACCTTTATTGGGTGCGGCTTGGGTTACGCCGCGTTTGTGCTCAGTGGCGGGGTTCTATAATTCCGGCATGGGTCGAACCGTATTCGGGCTCTTGATGGCGGGCGTGATGGCAAGTGTCCTTTGGGCTGGCGAGAAGCGGCTTCCCGAGGGCAACTTGGCAAACGGCGGGGTTTCAGTGTCTGTCAGTGTGCTCGATTCCGAGACGCTCAAAAATATCTTCGGATCGGACTTCGGGGGCATGTTCACCGTCGTGGAAGCGACGGTGATGCCGCGCGGGGGCAAGGCGGTCGACCTCCGCATGGACGACTTTCTGCTGCGGTCCGAGCAATCCGGTTCCCACAGCGGCCCATTGCTGCCAGGACAAATCGCCGGGCAGGGGTCTCTGGTGGTCAAGCGCACCGAGGCCAAGCCGAAGGGCGGATTCGGGGGCGGCCTTGGCGGCATCATGATGGGTGGCGGCGGCATGGGCGGTCCGACTGCCGTGGACAAGGTGAAGGTCGAGTCGCAGGACAACGACTCGAAGGACCCGCTGCTCGACGTGCTGAAGCGCAAAATCCTGGCGGAAAAATCGTACTCGGAACCTGCCACGGGCCTGCTGTTTTTTCCGCTCGACAAGGAAAAGCCCAAGAACCTGGTCTTGATTTACACCACGCCCGAGGGCAAACTTAGGACAAAGTTCAAATGACACGCGTTGAAGATCTGGATACACCGGCCTTGGTGGTCGATTTGGACATCATGGAGGCCAATCTCCGCCGAGTGCAGGATTATTGTTCCTCGCACGGGCTGGGACTCCGTCCGCACACGAAAACGCACAAGTCGATCGGGATTGCCCGTCGGCAGTTGGCGCTTGGGGCAGTTGGATTGACCGTGGCCAAGACCGGCGAGGCCGAAGTGATGCTTGGGGCGGAGCCCAGGGATCTTCTGGTGGCGTATCCGGTGGTCGGGGATGCGAAGGTTCGGCGGCTCGCCTCGCTTGCGGCGATTGGCGGCTCGGCCTGCAAGCTAACCGTCTCGGTTGACAGCCTGGAGTGCGCGCAAAGGCTTTCCGACGCTGCGGTCGCGGCCAAAGTCCAATTGGGCATCTTGACCGAGGTGGACGTCGGGTTGAACCGGGTGGGCGTTTCGGCGCCGGACGCGGTGGCGTTCTCCAAGGTGGTTGCGGCGATGCCGGGCTTGGAGTGGCGCGGGTTTGCGTTTTATCCCGGACACATCAAGAGCCAGGATCCGGAGAAGATCGCGGCCCTGTCACGCACTGTGGGTGCCTTGCGGTCGGAGTTCGAGGCGGCTGGCATGAAGCCGGAAATCGTCAGCGGCGGGTCGACGCCGGCGCTGTACCACTCGCATGAGGTGGAGGGATTGACGGAGATCCGGCCGGGCACCTATGTGTACAACGATCTGAACACCGTCGCCGGCGGCGGCTGCGAACTGGGCGATTGTGCGGCGTATGTGCTGGCGACGGTTGTCTCCACGTCGCGTCCGGGGCAGATGATTATCGATGGTGGATCGAAGACTTTTTCCTCCGACAAGCTCTCGTCGGGCGGGCCGGGCCATGGCCGCGTCATGGAGGCACCGGGCGCGCTTTTCCACAAAATGAACGAGGAGCACGGGTTTGTGGATCTCTCAGGGGTCGAACGCAGCTTCCGCGTTGGCGACAAGGTGCGGGTGATCCCCAACCATGTTTGTGTCGTCATGAACCTGCACGAATATGTCTACGGGGTACGAAACGGGGTCGTGGAGGAGGTTTGGCGGGTGGACGCCCGGGGGAAGCTCCAGTAGGCGCCTACAGCAGACTCCCCAAATACCGGTAGTTTTGCTGCAATCCCTCCAAGGGATCCCCGATGGTCATCTCCTGGCCCGTCGAGTAGGCCCGAACGCCCGCGCTGGCTGCGGCTTTCAAGATTGCCGGAAAATCCAGATCGCCCTGTCCGGCTTCGGCGAAGGCCCCTTGGCCCGGCGTTTCAAAGGTCGGTTTTGCACCTTTGGCCCGGTCGTTCAGGCGTAGCATGGAGACCCGTCCCTTCCAATCCTTCAGTATTTTCACGGGATCGGCCGCAACCATGGACGCCCAGAAAGTGTCCAGTTCCATGCCCACCAGCTTTCCGTCCAGGCGCTCCTTGTAAAAATCAATCGGCCGCAGTCCTGGACGTCCTTCGAACTCGAAGCCCCGGTTCTGCCATGCCACCTTCACCCCGGATTTCCGTGCTTTTTCCGCGTGGGCGTTCAGGCGGTCCGCCGTGCGGCGGAAGAAATCCTGGCCGTCACCCCGCGCCCCCGGCGGGATCTCTCCCAACACCATGTACTCCACTCCGACCGAGGCCAGGTTGTCGATCACTTCCTCCACCTTCACCTGCTTCAGGTCCGGGAACGCCTCCCAATTGGCAGTGAAAACGGGGGTCTCCACCACGCACGCCCGGACCGTGAGTCCGGCGTCCTTCATTACCGGTGCCACGGTGGCAAGCGCTTGGCGGCTGTGGACCTCGATTTCCTTGTAACCGAAACCTGCGATAGCCTTCAAGATCCGCGTAGGCTCCCGGCGGAGCAGCCCGCGGACCTGGTACGTCTGGGCTGCGAGCGTTCTGGTCGGGGCGGCGGACAATAGCGATCCACCTTCGACGGAGGCGGCGGAAAGGACGGCGAGACAGTGGCGACGGTTCACAATATTAGTATGCCCTTCAACGGTCTCCGTGTTTTGAGCTTGGAAAGCCGCCGCGCCGAGGAAATGGCGACGCTGGTCCGCAAGCAGGGCGGTGTCCCAATTATTGCTCCATCCATGCGCGAGGCTCCTCTGGACACCCAGGACGAGGCTTTTGCATTCGGCGAACGCCTCCTCCGGGGTGATTTCGACGGTGTTGTGTTGCTGACCGGCGTCGGCACCAAGCTTCTTTGGAAAGCGCTGTTGACGCGGTATTCCGAGGAGTCGCTGAAGGCCGCCCTTGCGCGCACCAAGATCATTGTGCGCGGTCCAAAGCCCTCCGCCGCCATCCGCGAACTGGGAATGCTTCCGGATGTGCAGGTTCCCGAGCCCAATACCTGGCGGGAACTCTTGGAAACAATGAAGCACCGGTCCGAAGCACGCTTGGCGCTCCAGGAGTACGGAAAGTCGAATTTGGATCTGATCGACGGTCTGCGCGCCCAAGGGCGGGAGGTCTCGCCTGTGAGGATTTATGGATGGGAACTGCCCGAGGACTTGGGTCCGCTCCGTGCGGCAGCCGCCAAACTCGCGGCGGACGAAGTCGACGTCGTCCTGCTCACCACGTCCATGCAGGTGGTCAACCTGCTGCGCATCGCAGACGAGGATGGAATCGGGGGGGCGACAAGGGAGGGCTTGGCGCACGCGTTCATCGGCTCCATCGGCCCTACGACGACCGAAACCCTTGAGGAGTATGGACTTCGTGCTGATTTTGAGCCGAGCCATCCCAAGATGGGCTTGCTGGTGAACGAGGTTGCGTCGTTGGAGCAGATAGCTTCCCGCTCTCGGTCATGACTTCGAATATCCGTTATTTTCCTAATCTGGAAAACTGTTTCCTGCTCTAAAGTATTGATGGTTCTGGCCGATAGATTGTGTAGAGGTCGGAAAATTGTCGGTACTGAAGTCTTTATCGCTGCGTGCCCGTATTTTGGGAACCGCGTTGGGCGCCGTCGTCGCCACCTGTGCAACCGGGTTGGTTGTCCAGAAGAGCGTAATTGAGAAACAAGGGGTCGAATTGACCCATGAGGCCATGAGGAGCGTCCTTTTGGGTGCGGAAAATGTCCGCCAGTCGGTCTCTTCGATGCGCACGGGCGGTCTCTTCAATCCCGGCTTGACCGCGAACACCTCCAATTACCGCGAGACCGCGCTGTACCAAACCGTTCCGGTTGTTTCCGCATGGAAGTCGATTGAACGGGTTTCGGCGCACGAGGGCTACACATTCCACATCGCGGCACATAGCCCGCGCAACCCGGCCAATGCCGTCCGGGCGGAGGAGCAGGGCGTGGTTGCAGAGTTGGAGCGCTCGGGCCGCGAGGAGTACTTTGCGGTGGACAAGGAGCGTGACGAAATTGTTTACGCTCGACCGGTCCGGTTGAGCTCGGACTGCCTGAGCTGCCATGGGGACCCATCGATGAGCGCCACGGGTGACGGCAAGGACCCCGTCGGATTCCAAATGGAAGGCTGGCGCGCAGGCCAAATCCACGGCGTGTTTGTTCTGCGGGCCCCGATGTCCAGGCTGGCACCCTCTGTACAGGCGGGGATGGAGATGGCTCTTATGTGGATCGTGCCACTTGCTGTTGTCATAGGCTGTTTTGTGTACTGGTTCGTCACCATGGCGAGCCGTGATTTGGATCGAATAGCCGAGCAACTCGGCGAAGGTGCCCGGGTGGTGGAAGGAACGGTCCGTCAAATCGCGGCGGCGTCGAGTGGTTTGGCCCAGCGGGCATCCGAGCACGCGGCGACTCTGGAGGAAACGTCCGCAGCAGGCCGACAAATTGAGACCATGTCCACCAAGAACGCCGACCGGTCCAAGGCTGCTGCCGCGTTGGTGGAGAAAGCCCAGCAATCCTACATCTCGGCTGATGGCTCCCTTGCCCGCATGGTGCTGGCCATGGAAGATATCAACGCGCAGAGCGGTCATATTTCCCGTATCATTCGTGTCATCGACGAAATTGCTTTCCAGACCAACATTCTGTCCCTGAACGCCGCGGTCGAGGCGGCAAGGGCTGGTGAGGCCGGGCTTGGATTTGCCGTTGTTGCCGACGAGGTCCGCACTCTGGCTAGACGATGCGCCGAAGCTGCCAAGGATACAGCGGGCTTGATTGACGAGTCGATCGCCAAATCGGTCGACGGAAAGTCCAAGGTTGACGAGGTTGTAGGTCTTGTTCGATCCCTCCACGAGCAATCGGAATCCATCAAACGCTTGGTCGATCAAGTCAACGAGGGGAGCCGGGAGCAGATGCGTGATATCGTCCAGGTCTCAGGCAACTTGGTGCAAATCGGCGAAGCGACCCAGCAGTCGGCAGCCCACGCCGAGGAAAGCTCGGCAGTCGCGGCGGAACTCGGCCAGCAATCGGAACTCCTCCGGTGCGCGGTCGCTGAGCTTTCCGCGATGGTGCACGGGGCGTAAATCGCGCCGGGGGATGGGGGATACGTCCGCTATCCCCCGCCCTGCATCCCCAGCAGAGGGCCGAACGCGCGATAATGGTAAGTTGTCCCCCGGTTCGACGTCGCCGCTCAACTTCCACCTCGACAAGTACGATGGTCCGCTGGACTTGCTCCTGGACCTGATCCGGCGGCAGCAGATCGACATTCGGGATATTCCGATCGCGACCATCACCCAGCAATATCTCTTGTACCTCGAAAAGGCGAGGGAGATGGATCTGGATCTAGGCGCGGAATTTGTGTTTATGGCCGCGACGTTGATCCACATCAAGTCGCGGATGCTGTTGCCGACCGATCCGGCCCTGAAGCGCGAAGGCGAAAAGGACGAAGATCCCCGCGAGGAACTGGTCCAGCGGCTATTGGAGCACCAGCGCTTCAAGGATGCGGCGGAAATGCTCCAGCAGAAGCGGATGATCGAGGAAAACGTCTGGTCGAACCCGAGGATCAAGGAGTTTGTCCAAGATGAGGATGAGCCCGGTTTCGATGTAGGTTTGTTCGATCTCGTGAAGGCGTTCGGCGAGGTTCTTGAACGTCTGAAAAACCGGCCGGTCTATGAGGTGGTGGACGAGGAGGTTTCGGTCAGCGACATGATCAACCACATTCGCTCACTCTTGGCTGCTGCGAGGAAGGACAAGCCGCTTTTCATCCTCCAAATCATGGAGAAGCAGCGCAGCCGCCGGGCCATGATCTGTCTTTTCCTTGCGGTCCTGGAGTTGGTGAAGATGCAGGCTGTCCAGATCCTGCAGAAGGAATTGTTTGGCGAAATCGCGCTGGGACGCGGGGAGCGGTTCGATGAGGCATTCGCGCCGGTGGGCGATGGGGTCGTTCCAGTCGCAGTGATTGACGAGGACTACAAGTAAGGAAATGGAATCACCAGAGAACATCACGCCGGGGGAGCTGTCGCCGGAGGAGCTTCCCGCCAGCATCCCCACCGATGCCCCCCCCACCGATGCGACTGACGGCGGAATTGGCCTCCCCGTCGACGACGCCCAGCTCAAAGCCCTCCTCGAAGCTATCGTCTACATCACCGACGAGCCCTTGACGATCGACCAGATTTGCACTGCGATGGAGCAATCCAAGGACCGCGTCCTGCCCATCTTGGATGCTCTAGTTGCGGAATATGACCGGGCGGACCGGGGCCTTTCGATCCGTGTCGTGGCCGGCGGTTTCAAGATGGCTACCAAGCCTGAGCACCACGAAGCGGTCCGGCGTTTTGTCAAGAACTTGAATCCTCCGCTGAAGATGTCCCTGCCAGCCTTGGAAACTCTGGCGGTCATCGCCTACAAGCAACCCATAACAGCCCCGGAGATCATGGAGATCCGGGGTGTCCAAGGTGCGGGTGTGCTGAAAACCCTGATTGACAGGCGTTTGATCGCGACCGCCGGACGCAAACAAGTGGTCGGGAAGCCGATCCTTTACAAGACTACGCGCGAGTTTCTCCTCCAGTTCGGCCTGCGCGACTTGGCCGAACTCCCAACGTTGAAGGAATTCCAGGAATTGGCCCGGTTTGACACCGAGCCTGAAAAGACGGAAAACCCAGGACCCGGCAAGACATCCGGGAAGCACAAGGAAAAAGCCCAGCCGGAGCAGGCGGAACCGGTTGAGCCCATGCTGTTTCCGCCCCCCGACGGGGACTAGGTACAAAAAATGGCGGAAGAACGGTTACAAAAGATTCTGGCGAGCGTGGGCATTGCCTCGCGCCGAAAAGCCGAGGAGATCATCATCGAGGGCCGTGTCACGGTGAACGGCAAAACCGTCACCGAGCTTGGCACCAAGGCGGACCTCGAGACCGACCACATCAAAGTGGATGGGCGCCTTCTGCGCGAGCCGGAGAAGCACGTCTATTTGGCGCTCTACAAGCCCGACAGTGTTGTCACGACGGCCAGCGACCCCCAAGGACGCGCGACCGTCCTCGACCTCCTTCATGGCTTGAAAGTCCGTGTGTTTCCTGTTGGTCGATTGGATTACCACAGCGAAGGCCTGCTCATCCTCACCAACGACGGCGAATTCGCGAACTCCATCACCTCGGCCAAGAGCCACGTCCCAAAGACATACGTGGTGAAGATCAAGGGAAATCTCACACCGGAAGCAGAGGAGAAATTCCGCACAGGCATCCCTTTGAGTGGAAAGCGCACCGCACCGGCCGGACTCCGGCTGATCCGCAAAGGGGACAACCCGTGGTACGAGGTGCGCCTGATCGAGGGCCGGAACCAGCAGATCCGCATCATGTTCAAGCACTTGGGGCACTTGGTGGAAAAGCTGCGGCGCGTGAAAATTGGACCGCTGGAGATCGGCAAGCTCAAGCCGGGCGAGTTCCGGCACCTTTTGCCCATCGAAGTGATGGCCTTGAGGGCTGCGGTGCATGAAAGTCCGGATCCAGGCAAACCCGGTACCGAGCTGGAGCGCCCGGCCAAGCGGTCATCCGTCGCCAACCGCCGCGCAACCCCCAAGAAGACCGTCAAGAAAGGCATTGGCCACGGAACGGGTCGCCCCAAGCCCAAAAAGCGTCCGTAAACAGTTAGGGCCTGGCTGCTTTCGGCTCCCACAACTCGATCTTGTTGCCATCGGCGTCAAAAACCCACGCGAATCGACCGTACTCGTGGTCTTCGCGTTTGGGGTCGATTTTGGCACCCCTGGCTGTGAGTCTTGCTAGGATCGCGTCCAAGTCGTCCACAATGTAGTTGACCATGAACGGCGACGTGCTGGGGTCGAAATATTTGGACTCCTGTTTGAATATGCTCCACGCCGTGACCCGTTCCACCGCTGGGTCGTCGTGGTCCCGCCACGGAAACGACGTCCCGTACGGTCCAGCCTTGATTCCGAGGTTTTCCTCGTACCACTGTCCGAGCCGAGGGCTGTCCGCCGATTTGAAGAACAGTCCGCCTATGCCGAGAATCCGCCCGCGTTCCGGTTCCGATGTGGTCGCCATGGCCCCCAGCTTACCAGATTTTTCAAACATCCCGAGGTCGATCGAATAGCCCATCGCCTTGTAGCCGGCCCGGTTCGGATGCAACTTGTCGCCGGGCCCCCCGGTGGAACTGTTGGGTTGGAATTCGACTTTCAGCGCTCCGGAGGCAGGGTCGACCGTAGCTCCGTCGAAATCCGCGACGCCGTCGAACAATCCGCCCGCGCGAATGAACTGGTTGATGCTCTTGCGGGCCGCATCCACTTCGGGCTTGCCGGCTCCCGATGCGGCTCCCAAAGCCGAAGTCACCGTTGCGCCCACCACGCGAATCTTCCTGGCATGAAGGCGCGCAACTCCGTCGCGGTAGCCTTGGATCACGGCCTCGGCTGTGGCACCGGCCGAGCCAATGTCATTGATGGCTTCCAGCCAGACAACCGACGTGACTCCCGAAAGCTCCAAAACATCCCGATCCAGCCGATCCAGCGCCGAAGGCCCTCCGGCGGGTGGCTTCGACGTGTCGTATATCGCGGGTCCCACCACTTGATTTCCACCGATTCCCGCGTTGACAACCGCGAATCTGTTTCCAAACTTGGCGTGCATCCGGCGCGAGAGGAAATCCGGCCAACGGTCGTCGCCGTTGATGGTGGAAGCTGTTCCGTCCGTGATTGAATCGCCGAATGCGACCACCACTTGGGTTGTATCCGGCAGCATGGCATCCACGGCATCGAGGAAGTACCACGAGGTTGTCGTGAACGGGAAATTTTCGGCATCCTCCTCGGCTCCGTGCGCTCCGGAATTCGGTGCCGACAAGTACGATGTCTGCAGAGACTTGGCGTGCCAAGTCATTGGTCCCGACGTCCCGGCCACATGGAAACTGACGGCCAATTTGCGACCCGCCGGCTGCTTCGGTACGGCGACCGCTACCGGGTCGGACCATAACATCGAGCCCGGCGCGATTTCCACCACCTGCTTGCCTCCAAATAGCACCGGTCGATTGGTTCCATTGATGACTTGGCCACCGCCTTCATGCTCTCCTGCAAACACGTTGTCCAGTACCAATGGTTTGGAGCCGAAGACGTTGGAAAACCGGAACCGCATCCGTGATCCCCACAAGTCGGGCCGAACCACAAGCCGGAACGTCTGGTCCCGTGCCTCCTTGTTCGGAAAAACCATGGACAGATCCGGCTGCGCAACCGCGTTTCCTGCGGGATAGGGCCCATGGACCGATCCGGTCCAAACTGTTACCCACTTGTCGGCTGCCGAAGCCGAAACGGACAACGCCAGAACCAGCAGCAAATGCTTCAAATCAGCCTCCGGGTAATATTTACCGCCTGTTCGAATGCAAATCCCATTTCCAGCAACGCGCGCTCCTTGCGGTGTCCCGCCACAATCTGGATACCTACGGGCAATCCCTCAGGCGTGAATCCGGCCGGTACCGACAATGCCGGTGCCCCTGTTACCGAAATCAGATAGCAGGATTTCATCCAGTCGATGTACGTTTCCATCCGGACTCCGTCCACCTCCATCGGATAGGGCAAGTTGACGTCGAACGGCGGCACCTGGCTCACCGGGAGCACGAAAAACTCGTGCCTGTCCATGAATTTGCGCATCCGCTCGTGGATTTCCGCAAGGCGCACATGGGCATTGCCCACTTGCTGGGCGGTCAACTGTGAGGCTTTCTCCACTTCCCAGTGGAGGGTGTCCTTGAAAAGGGCTGGATGCGCCCGAACGGCCTCACCCAGACGGACTCCCGTCATCCACGTGCGAAGGGTGCGGAAAACCTCGTCGGCACCTGAGAGATCCGGCTCGGCGTCCTCCACAATGCAGCCCAGCGCTTCGAACACTCCGCGCTGTGCGTCGGTGATGTCGCGCACGCGCTTGTCCACCGGGATTCCGCCCAAGCCCGTCCACCAAGCCACGCGCGTTCCCCGAAAGCTGCGGCCCAACGGGGCGGCGAAATCGGCCCCGTCATCGAATGACAACGGTGCGCGGGCGTCGTATCCCGCAATCGCCGAACAAAACAAAGCCAGATCAGAGACCGACCGAGCCATCGGACCCTCCACCGAAAGCGGCATCCATGGAAATTGCGTCGGCCAAGCTGGAATCCTGCCGGCCGTGGGACGGAGCCCCACGACGCTGCAAAAACTGGCCGGGTTCCGCAACGACCCGCCCAAGTCGCTGCCGTCGGCTAACGGTGCCATGCCTGTCGCCAGAGCCACCGCACCGCCACCGGTGCTGCCCCCGCAGGTTTTCGCGGTGTCCCACGGATTCAGCGTTTTCCCGAAGACCGCGTTGAATGTTTGCGATCCGGCACCAAATTCCGGCGTGTTGGTCTTGCCGAGCGTAATCGCCCCGGCGGCCTTGATTCGTTCCACCAGAAGCGAATCCGCGTCGGGGACAAAATCGTGGAACAGACGTGATCCATAGGTCGTGCGGATCCCCCTCGTCGGTTGGAGGTCCTTGTGGACAACGGGAACCCCGTGCAGGGGGCCGACCGGTTCGCCCGCCGCCAACTGCCGGTCTGCCGTATCGGCGGCTTCCAAGGCCTGCTCGGCGGCCAGCGTCACAACCGCGTTGTATTTCGGGTTTTCGGCCTCGATGCGGGCGAGGTGGGATTCCACTGCCTCCCTTGCCGACAACGATCCCGAGCCAATTTTTGCCGCGATTTCCACGGCGGACATGCGCCAAACCTGGGATGCCATAGGACCTTACTTGTCCGATGAGGGCTTGCCCGCGATGTTCCGGCGCAGCCTGGACCGCCGGTTGTTCAACGCCTCGGCGATGCCGCGCTCCGCCAGTGGAGCCATTACCTCATACCCTGCCTTGGTGGGATGCACGCCGTCCTCGGAAAACTCGGGCCTCATGCCGCCCTTGCCGTCCTGAAGTGCCGAGTGGTAATCGACGTAGGGAATCACGTGCATCGCTGCATACTCCTTCATCCACTTGTTCAGAGCCTCGATCTTTGGCGCAGGCTCCAAACCCTTCTTCCATGGAAAGTCCGCGGCCGGTGGTATCGAACAGAGGACCGGTTCGATACCGTTGGCACGCGCGATATCCACCATCGACAGGAGATATCCTTGGATTGCCTCGGGTGTTTCCGGCCCGGTGTTTCCCGCCACATCATTGGTCCCGGCCAGGATCAGCACAACCGCCGGGCGCAGGTTGACCACGTCCTGCCGGAATCGCACCAGCATCTGGGGCGCAGTTTGGCCGGAGATGCCGCGGTTTACGTAGGGCTTGCCCGGGAAGAACTGCGAGTCCCGCCGCCCCCAGGCGTCGGTGATCGAATCGCCCATGAACACCACACGGTTTTCGTCCTTGCCCGGAGCCCCGATCTTTGCGTTGTCCTGGGCATAGCGTGCCAGCCGGGCCCAATCAGGGTTGGGTGCCTGTTGCGCGGCAGCAGTTAGTGCCAGCGTAAAAAGTATTGCGACCTTCATTTGGGTGTCACTCCTATATCAGTCAGCCAAGCCTGTAGCAAATCCGGCCACTTGGATTCCGGCATAGTTTTGAATTCTGCTGTTCGTCCGGTCATGCCGACGCCGTGGCCACCCCTGCGGAACACATGGAATTCGCTGGTAATCTTTGCCTTGCGCAGTTCCAAGTAATACTCGGCGGCACCGGTGGCCAGTGGATCGTCGTCATTTAC
>CAITMP010000933.1 GCA_903893525.1 uncultured Acidobacteriia bacterium
CAATTCTGGAACACAATCGCCAGCAGCATCACAATCCCCGCCGCCGCCACCAGCGACCACGTCAGAATCTCCTTCTGCGCCGCGTCCCTCGCCTGCGACGCCCCGCCCACCGAAATGTACGCCCCCGGCGGCAACACCACCTTCGCCGCCACCGCCGACCGCACCTCCGCCACGAACCCCTCCAAATCCCGCCCGTTCACGTCGCACCCGACCGTTTGCCGACGCCGCGTGCCCGAATGCGGAATGTTGTACCGCCCCGACCCCGGCGCAATCTCCGCCACTTCCCGCAACGGCACCCGCAATCCAGCCCCATTCTGGAACGTCAAAGCCCCAATCGACGCCAAATCCCCCCGAGCCGAATCGTCCAGAATCGTCGCCACCGTGAACGCCCGCTCCTTGTCGTGGACCTCGCCCACAACCGACCCCTGGTACGCCGTCTGGATCTCCTCCAGCACCGTCCCCGGCTGCAACCCGAACTGCCGCAGCCTCTCCGGCCTCAACCGGATATTGATCTGCGGCGTCCCCGGCGGCGACTCCACCCGGATATCGGCCGCCCCCTTCACCGTCGCCAGCACCTTGGCCACCTCGGCGGCCTTCTTGTCCAGCACGTCCAAATCGTCGCCGAACACGTTCACCACCACCTGCGCCGTACTCCCTGCAATGATTTCGTCCATCCGCTCCGTCAAAAACGGGTTGATCGACACCGCCGGACCCGGCACATTCGACACCTTCTTGCGCAGCTCGTCCTCGGTCTCCTCCGGCACCTTGATCACGCCCGGTTTCAAATCGATGTGGATTTCGCTGGAATGCACGCCCTCGGTGTCGTCGCCCAGTTCCGCGCGCCCAATCTGCTGCGACACCAACCGCACGCCCGGATGCGTTAGCAGCTCCCGTGTCACGATCCCGCCCACCCGCACCGTTTCCTTCAACGAAGTCCCGGGGAGCAGATTCATATGAACAATGAAATGGCCCTCGCGCATTTCAGGCAGGAATTCGCCGCCCATCGACGGCACCCAGGCAGCCGCGCCCGCGCACACCAAAATCGTCACCACCACAATCGTCACCGTGTGCCCGGCCAACTTGCCCACCAGCCGCCCGTACCCAACCTTCATCCGACGCACGAACTCCGGCTCCCGGACTTTGTCCAGAACTGGAGGCAGCATCGCGAAACACATCGCGGGCGTCAGGGTCAGCGCGACCACAAGGGACGCCATGATCGCCAAAATATAGCTCCAAGCCAGCGGCGCGAACAGCCGACCCTGTACGCCCGACAAAGCCAGGACCGGCACGAAAACCAGCGCGACCACGAACGTCGCGTAGACCACCGCGCTCCGCACCTCAATCGACGCATCGCGGACAATCCGGAAAATATCGGCCCTCGACAGGGGCCTTTCCGCCTCCCTCAAACGCCGGAAGATATTCTCGGCATCGATAATCGCGTCGTCCACCACCTCGCCGATCGCAATCGCCAACCCGCCCAGCGTGAGCGTATTCAAACTCACCCCCCAGCGGTCCAGCAGAATCACGGCAATAAACAACGACAGCGGAATCGCCGTCAGCGAAATGAACGCGACGCGGATATTGAACAGGAACAGCAGCAGCACCAAGCCCACCAGCACCGCGCCCAGCAGCAGCGAATTGCCGATGTTCCGAATCGCCTCGACGATGAAATTCGCGGGCTTGAACAAATCGCCATACAAGCGGATCTTGTTGGCCGCAATCGCCGGCTTCAGTTCCTCCAGTGCGGCTTCGATGGCGTTGGTCACTTCCACCGTATTCGCCCCGTACTGGCCGCTGATGTGGATCATCACGCCCTGTTTGCCCATGATCGTGGCGTCGCCGATCTTCGCCTCGGCGCCGTCCACCACCTGCGCCACGTCCCGCAGCCGGACCGTCTTTCCATCCTTGACCGGAATCACGACCTCGCCCAGCTGCTCCGCCGTCAACGACTGCCCCTCGGTCTGCAGCACCACACGCTGGGAATCGGTCTCGATGAACCCGGCCCCGCGCAGCCCTGTCGCATTCTTCGCCGCCGCGGTGACATCCGACAAAGACAGTCCGAACGCCGCCAGACGGTCCGGGTGCAGTTGGATCTGCATCTGCCGGATCTCGCCACCGAAAATCGCCACGCGCGCCACGCCCTTCACGCCCAGCAAACGCGGGCGCATCGTCCAATCGGCGAACGACCGCAATTCCATCAAGGTCCGTTCTTCGGAAGTCAGCCCTACAATCAGCGTCAAACTCGTCGCGCCCACCAGCGGAGCCATGGCCGGAGGCTGCACGCCCTGCGGCAACTGCGTAGCGGCCTCGCCGATCCGCTCGGAAACCATCTGCCGCGCCCGGTAGACATCAATTTGGTCCTCGAAAGTTGCCACAACCACGGACAACCCCTGGATCGAGTTCGACCGCAGCGCAGCGAGATTCGGCGTGCCATTCAACGCCGATTCGACAGGACGCGTCACCAAGCTCTCCACGTCCTGCGACGAGAGACCCGGAGCCTCCGTTTGCACCACCACCTGGGGCGGCGAAAATTCTGGATAGACGTCGAACTTTGCGTTGCGGATCGTGTAATACCCGTAGGCGGCCACCAAGCACGCCAAGGCCATCACGATGCCCCGGAACCGGATCGAAATTTCGACAAGGCGCGACAGCATCTAGTTCGAATCCGCCTCGTTGCGCGACTTGAATTCTTCCGAAAGCAGCGTCTGTGCGCCCACAATCACCAAGTCATCACCCTTGCCGAAGCCCGCTCCGACCACAAAACCTCCGGCAACCGGCTTGTCGATGGGCACCGCGCGCCGCACGTACTTTGCCTTGTTGTCCTCGTCCCGGACATACGCCCAGTAACGGCCGTCCCACTGCACAACAGCGGAGCGGGGAATTACGATCCCCTCTTGTGCTGCACCGGGCAAGGTCACGTGAACAGATACAGCCATGCCTGGACGCACCTCGGCATTCGTCGCAACCTTATAAAGGAGAGTTTGTCCGACCCGTTCGCCCACCAGCGCGGGACGGTCCTCGAAGCCAGCCGGAATCACCCGAGCCCCACCCGTGGCCGGGAGATGCTCGCCCATGGGCACGTCCACCCGAGCCATCAAATGGTCCAACTTCGCCAGTCGCAGGATCGGTGTGCCGGGTTCGACTTGCTCGCCGGGCTGCGCCAAGAGTTCCATCACATCCCCGGCGCGCTCCGCCACCAATTCTCGGTTACGACCGAAGACCACTACCGTATCCTCCAGTGTTTGGACCATGTCTCGTGCCCCGGCAGCGCGGGCCGACTCGGCCACCTCCTTCGCGGCAGCCTCCTGGACAGCTTTATCGGAAACATTCTTGTCATCCGCGTTCAGCCGACGCAGTCGCTCATGGACAACCTTCGCTGTACTCGCCCCAGCCTCGGCGGATGCCAATTCAGCCCTCGCCTGGACCAACTGCGTGTTCCGGGCAACCACGTCATTGACCGCCACCCGCACTTCCACGGATCCGAACGCCGAACCGGCCGCCAGACTCTCCCCGATCACCGGCCAACCACGCCCCGCCGCGACCCGCAAAGTCCCCGAAGCCGGGGACCGCACGGCGAACGAAGCGGAAGGGTCCTCCTCCAAACGCCCATAAACCACCATCTCGCGGGCGATGGAGCTCAGCTCGATGTCGTCCACCTTGATCCCGGCCCGCTTGGCTGCATCCTCCTTCAGCGTGACGATGCCCGGCGAACCCGCATCGTCGTCATCACCCTTGGCCTTGGCCGCACTTGCCGCATTGGGCTTCTTGCCGTCGGTGTCCTTGCACCCAACCAACAACCCAGCTCCAACGATGAGGAATACCACCCTATTCACAAAACCCTCCGTTACACTGCCAGCCAGTCCCGTTGTAGG
>CAITMP010000934.1 GCA_903893525.1 uncultured Acidobacteriia bacterium
ACTGCCGGGACCACGACGGAGTTCCCAAACTGGCGGTAGGCTTGGGTGTCGGAGACAGGAATCCGCATGGGCGGGCGTTCCGGACTGTCGAAACCCATCAAGCGGGCACACTCGCGCGGCGTCAGCCTGCGTGGAACGGCGTTTTCCTGTCGAATCAGACTCTCCGAGCCGTCCTTGTGGTAGCGGGCAGACAGAGTGCGGGCAATGTCTTCGGGTCCGAAAAGGCCGAAACCGAAACCGTTGCCCTTGAGTCGGTGCTTTTCGGCATACCCTTGGAGATACCCCCAGAGATGTTCGGAGAGTGTGTACTTGCCGGACGCCGTTCCATCCGCATTGGTGAACTGCGGGTCGGCTGGATCACCCGGCTTGTGCAGGATCGCTCCAAGCTTGGGGCCGTTTGCGGGCTCCGGGATGGTCATATTCGCGAAGGAGAAGTCGTTTGCCTCCCGGAATCCGGCGATGAAGATGCGCTCCCGGTGCTGCGGCACCCAGGATTTCGCATTGATGACGCGGTATGACACTTGGTAGCCGAGTTGTTCCCGGAGCACATCGAGGATCACCCGGAATGTTGTTCCCTTGTCGTGGTTCACGAGGTTCTTGACGTTTTCCAGCACGAAGACCTTCGGGCGATGGTGGCGGATGATGCTGGCGACGTTGTAAAACAGAGTTCCTTGGGCCTCGCAGGCAAATCCGTGGGGTCTGTTCAGCGCGTTCTTCTTCGAGACTCCGGCAATCGAGAAGGGCTGGCAAGGGAAACCAGCCAGCAGGACATCGTGGGCCGGAATCGAGTCCAGATCCACTGCCCGGATGTCGTCGGCGATCTTGTGCTCGTCATCCGGGAAGTTTGCAGCGTAAGTCGCCTTCGAGTAGCGGTCCCACTCGCAGGTGAAAACGCAATGGCCTCCGATCGGCTCAAATCCCCGCCGAAGACCGCCGATACCGGCGAAGAGATCGATGAACCGGAATACGGGTGGCCTTGATTTCGGGTCGGAGCTGGTTTTCATGGTGCGCAACAGGTCCACGGCGGCCTTGCGGGGCGGGGTTTCGCCGGATTCCCAGCGATACACTGTTCGTTCCCCGTATCCCACCCGGCTTGCCGCCTCGGCAACGGTGAGGCCTGCTTGGCGGCGCAGCTCGGAGAATTCGGACGCCTGGGTCATTTTCTGCCATTTTGGCAGGTCTGCGCGAATAAAACAAGGCCAACCGGAAATGTTCCGGGACTAGTGCTGCGCTGATTGCGGGGAGTAGGGGTCCAAAGTATATTGGATACGGAGGCGTCGCCAAGAACCGTGAAACAGTGGACATTCGAATTGCTGGACCCTGCTTATGGAAAGGTTGCGGAGGGCCCGGCGTGGGATGGTTCGGGTCTTCTATTCACCCGCATCCAGCAGAGCCGGATCATGCGCTTCGACCCGGAAACCAACGCCGTATCCGTTTGGCGCGAGGGTACGAACCACTCCAACGGCATGACGTTCGACGCGCAGGGCCGCCTATACGCCTGCCAAGGCGGGGATGACGAGAATTCCCGGCGTGTGGTGCGGTTCGAGGCCGACGGGTCCGAAACGCTGCTAGCAGACAATTTTGAAGGCAAGCGGCTGAATATTCCGAACGACATCGTGGTGGATCCCCAAGGCTCTGTCTGGTTTACGGACCCGTTTTATGAGAATTCTGCTGGTCCGTGGAGCGCAGACCGCACGCACAAGGACCTGTCGCATGATTCCGTCTACCGGCTTGATCCGCAGGCGGACGGCTCGTATTCGATCACGCGGGTGACATTTGAGACCACGCGACCCAATGGGCTGCTGTTTTCGCTCGATTACAAGACGCTCTACGTGGCGCAGAGCGGGCGCGAGAAGGATGAACTGCGGCAGTTGTGGGCGTATCCGGTGAACCCGGACAAATCCTTGGGGCCGAAGACGCTTCTGCATGACTTTGGGGCCAACCGGGGGATCGACGGCATGCGCTTGGACACCGGGGGCAATATCATCGCCACGGCGGGATGGGAACTGGGCGGACCGGGACCTCTGATTTATGTGTTTTCGCCGACTGGCGAGGTGCTGGAGACGCATCCGGTCCCCTGCACGCGTCCGACGAATTGCGCGTTCGGCGGGCCGAATTTGAGCATTTTGTACGTCACCACCATCGAGGGCTTCCTGTTCCGGGCCGAGACGGAGCGGGTGGGAAGGCCGTTGTGGGCGGGAAACCGGCGGTAGGCTCGGAAGGCGGTTGGAATCACAATATCCAATACCACCGCTGGGTGCTGGATTCGGTTCCTGGGAGTTGCGGGCGCGTCCTGGATGTGGGGTGCGGGCGGGGGCGGTTGGTGCGCGCATTGGCCGGGCGGTGCGGGAATGTGGTTGGCATTGACTGCGACGCGGAGGCGCTGGCCGGGGCCCGCCGGGACGCCTTGGGCAATCCCCGCGTAACGTTCTTGCAAGGCGATGCGATGACGCATGCCTTCGACCCGCAATCATTCGACATGGTGGTAATGGTCGCTACCCTGCACCACCTACCGTTGCGACCCGCGCTGGAAAGAATCCGGCGGTTGCTGCGTCCGGGTGGCGTTCTTGCGGTTGTGGGTCTTTACCGCCGGGCAACGCTGGTCGACAACCTGTGTGCCGGCGCCGGGTTGGTGGCCAGCCGCATTGTCCGAATCAGCCGAGGTTATGCGGACGTTGGCGCTCCGATGGCGGATCCCAAGGAGAGCTTGGGGGACATCCGGCAGGTTGCGATGGAGGCACTTCCCGCAGCGTCCGTCAGCAGGAGGCTATTCTTCCGGTATACGCTGCTTTGGCGCAAACCTTGACCGGCTCACCAAGCCTGCCACCAACAACGGCAGTCCGACCAGCCAAGTAGCCGGTTCGGGCGTCGCGGTTGCTGCGAGTGTGTAGCCGATCACGTCCAGGGCACGCCATTCGACGCTCAAGTTGGGCTGTGCTCCGGGGGTTCCGCTGGCATCCTGGACGCGGGCGTTTGCGGTGTTGACGGGGGTCAGCCAGTCGCCGTAATCGCCGCTGCCGGTGTTATTGAACTGGACCAGGCTGGTGCTGCCGTTGATGGAGAAGCAGGCCTTGGCGGAGGTGGTGGTCGTGTATGAGCGGCCCGAAACGCCCGAGCAGGTGCCGCCGGAAGTGGACGCGTAGCGGAACAGGTCCTCCGGCATGGAATAGCTCAAGCTTTGTCCCAGGGAAGATCCGAGCCCGAGAACTTCGTCGATCTCATGGGAGACCACGGATTGAAGGTCGTAGTGGGTCAGGTCCTGGGTTCCGGTGCGGGAC
>CAITMP010000935.1 GCA_903893525.1 uncultured Acidobacteriia bacterium
CGGAATTCGGCAACCGCACCTGGCCCTGACACTTGGCGGTATCCCAGAACATATGCTGGATCGCGGCCCAGTCGCTCCGCACCCAGCACCTTGAACCGGTACCCCTGCTGGCCCGATTCGGTGAAGAGGAGCAACATCGGACCAAAATCAGCTGCGGCCCCCACCAGGCGATCCTGCTCCAGATTCTCCAGCAATTCCTTTTTCGCGCCATCGTCGGGCCGCTGCAAGCCCAACGTCATGGCATGGCGGGGATTGGCGTCAACGGGAGGCTTGCCGTCGATCATGGTGATGGCCCGGATCTCATGGAAGCCAGTGGAGCCGGGCTTTGTTCCGAAACGATAGGCCGAGACCACCTCGTGTGTCTGGAATTCCTCCGGGAGGGTGAAGGAGACATCGCGCAGCTCATTCTTGCGGGTCTTCTTACCGAACTGCATTTCGCCGCGCCGCCCGTGCTGGTTCAATCGTTCCGTTGCGGTCAGGCTGGGCACGGTGCGGGCGAATGTGGCGGAAGCATTGGCCAGGGCGAGTTGCAATTCGGCTGCTTCCGGTAACTGGGCCTGCAGAAACATGGGGGCAGCGAGGGCGAACCAGCGCAGTACGGCGGCGAAATGGAACCGGTATGGCAAGTGGGCTACCCCAACATTATCGCCATAGTTGACATTTCATTACAGTTTCATACAAGCTGGTCAATTCCATGCCCACGATCAAGCAGGTGGCCGCGCTGGCCGGTGTTTCCGTTGGAACCGTCTCGCACGTCGTCAACGGTTCCGTGCCGGTCAGCCCGGACCTGCGCTTGAAAGTGGAGGAGGCCATCCGGCATTTGGACTACCACCCCAACCACGTCGCCAGGAGCCTCAAGACCAGCCGTACCCGCACGCTCGGCATCATCGTCCCCGACATGACGATCTCGTTTTTCCCGCAGATCATCCGTGGAGCGGAAACAGGCGCACGGGCGAAAGGCTATTCGGTAATCGCCGTGAATTCCGCGGAGAGCCCGGAGCGGCAGGGAGAGCTGCTTTCTCTGCTCCGGTCGCAGCAGGTGGAGGGCATCCTGCTGATCAATGCCGCGGCACCAACCCCTCCCGGCCAAATTTCCCGGGTAATGGACGCGGGTATTCCGGTTGTCTGCCTGGACCGCGTTCCCGAAGGCTTTCCCGTGGATTCGGTGTCCGTTGAGGACATCGACGCCGCCGAGCTGGGCACGGACCACTTGCTGGCCCAGGGCTACCGCGACATCGCCATCGTAACCGGCCCGCTTTCCCTCCAGAACGAACGCCGTAGGCTGGAAGGATACCAACGTAGTTTGGAGAGGGCCGGGGTACCGTTCTCCCAGGACCGCGTTTGGCAGGGAAATCTCCGCAGCGAGGCCTTGGCCGCCATGTGCCGGGAACGGCTCTCCACTCCCGCAACCCGCCCGCACGCGCTTCTCTGCACCAATGGCCCCACCGCCCTGGGTGCCCTGCGCGGCATGAATGATTGCGGCTTGCGCACTCCCGAGGACATCGGGTTTGTCACGTTCGACGAACTGACTCTCGACGACCTGTTTACCCCCGCCATCACCACCCTGGTGCAGCCCGCCTACGATATCGGGTTCCGCGCCTCGGAAATCCTGCTCGAACGGATCGACCAGCCCGAGCGCGACCGGAACGCAGTCTACACCGTTCGGCTTCCGGCGATGCTGCGGGTGCGGGAGTCATCCCGAAAGCTGGTCCGCCGTGACGGAAGACCGGCTGAAGTTGTCCCGATGCGGGTCAAACGGTAAAGGGCTTACTCCTCGGTCTCCACTTCCCAGCGGATCGCTTCCAGATACGCACGCAGGGCGCGGAGTTTTTCAGCCGCTTCGGCTGCGTTGCCCTCCTTCAGCGCCAACTCCACTGGCGCGGCGAGGGCCGTGATGGTGTCAAAGCCGTAGCCCCCCCCGGAACCCTTGAGTTGGTGGGCAATCCGTCTCGCCGTCGCCTGATCGCCTTGCTGGAGCCGGTCTGCAGCCTCGGCGGCCCTGGCCCGCGCCTCGTGCAGGTAACCCGGAATCAGGTCGGCGAGCAGCGGGTCCACCATCACAACCTCCGCCTCGGGCTGCGAACCGCCTGCTTCCGCCCAGGGTCGGCTGCTGGCAGCGCCAGTGTAGCGCTCAACGATCTGCAGGAAGGCCGAACGGCGCACCGGCTTTTCCAAATGCTCCAAACATCCCGCCGCCAGGCAGCGCTCGCGGACGGATCGTCCGCTATTGCCGGTGAGTGCCACAATCGGCACCCGCCCGGCCCGGGGTACGGCCAGGATCTCCCTGGCCACAGCCAAGCCATCCGATTCGCCTAGACCCAAGTCCAAGAAGACCAGTGACACATTCCGCCGCGTGAATTCGCGCAGCGCCTCGGGCCCGCTCGAGGCTGATACCAGCCTGTACCCACCGGACTTCAGATAGCCCCGGACCAACGCATGGATTTCCGGCGAATCGTCGGCGAGCAGGATCAAGGGGTGCGGATCCACCCAGCGCTCAACCATGGCGAGGAGCTGTTCGCGCCGGTAGGGCTTGGTGAGGTAGTCGTCCATGCCGGCCGCGAATGCCTGGTCGCGGTAGTCTTCCAGGGCGTGGGCTGTGAGGGCTATGATCGGCACCCGGACTCCATCCGCCTTTTCTTGCTTGCGGATAATGGCCGCCGCTTGGAAACCGTCCATCTCGGGCATCCGCAGGTCCATCAGGATCAAATCGTAGATCGTGTCGTGCGCCTTGGCCACCGCCTCCAGCCCATTTACTGCAATGTCCACCTGGCACCCGACGGAGGCTAGGATGCGATTGGCCAGCATCCGGTTTTCCTGGTTGTCCTCCACCACCAGAATCCGGGGCGAGGCAACGGCGGATGCGTTCGGTGACGCTGCAGCCGGGATATTCGGGCTTGGATCCGCAAAGGCGACATCCAACAGACTGCACAACAACTGGTGAAGTTTTCCCGGTACGAGCGGCGCCTCCAGCGCCCACGATTTCGGACCTTGCCGCGCCGGGACCATGGCCGCTGCGGTCACGTGCAGAGTGGCGATTCCACAAGCTGCGGACACAACCGTCGTCCCCGACGTAACCACAAGCCCGAACTTTGTTCCGCTCAGGAGCAACGATTCGGCCTCGGACTCGGATGCACAGTCCACCGGAGCAATGCCCCAAGCCGCCAGAGCCCGTTGCAGTTGCGGCGGCTGGGAAACCAATAGTGCCTTGATCTCCCGGCACCGGTCCAGCAGGAGAAAGTCTTCCACAGACCGCCGTCCCGACCGGGGCACTGTCAGAAACAGGCTGAAGCAGCTCCCCTTGCCCGGCTCCGACTGGAGGTCGATACTGCCGCCCATCGCCTGCGCGAGGGATCTGGAAATGTTCAATCCCAAACCGGCACCGCTGAACCGGCTGGAAAAGGATGTGTCGAGCTGGACAAACTTCTCAAACACGCGGGCCCGGTTTTCCGCCTCTATGCCGATTCCAGTGTCTTCCACATCGAAACGCAGCTCCACACGCTCGCCTATGATGATGCGCCAGGCCAGCGATAGCGTAATGCTCCCCTCCGACGTGAACTTCAACGCATTTCCAATTAGGTTCACCAGAATCTGCCGGACACGGTTGGGGTCGCCGACCACCCTCGGCGGCAGGGCCGGATTGGCGTAACAATGCAGGCCGAGACCCTTCTGGATAATGCGGGTCTTGAGCATGTTGACCGCCTGCTCGCAGATTTCGCCGGGATCGAAGACGGCATCGTCGATATCCACCTGGCCCGCCTCGATCTTGGAAAGGTCCAGAAGATCGTTGATCAGGTGCAGCAGGGATTCGGTGCTGGTGGAGACGGTTTCCTGGTATTCCCGCTGCTCCGGCGTGAGCTTGGTCAACGCCATCAGCTCGCTCATGCCCACGATGGCGTTGAGCGGGGTGCGGATTTCATGGCTCATGTTGGCCAGGAAGTGGGTCTTGGCCTGGTTTGCAGCCTCGGCCTCGTCGCGGGCTTTCTCGATGCGGGCCTCGAAATCAAGCCGTTCGGTCACATCGTTCAAGGTGCCGGAAATGCCGGTCATCCTACCTTCGGTGTCGAGCACCATACGGGCATAGACTTCCAGCCAGCGTGTCTGGCCCGAGGCCGTCAAGTGCCGGACGGTATGGCGGCAAAAGTCCTTCTCGCCCCGGACAAGCGGCTGGAACATTTCGAAATTCCGCTGCTTGTCCTCCGGGTGGATGAATTTGTACCATGGCTGGCCAAGCGACTCTTCCACGGAATGGCCCGTAATCTCGCTCCACGCAGGGTTGAGGAAGACCCACCGGCCGCGCGCATCGGCTTGGAACACGATTTCCTTCAGGTGGTCCACCACGGACCTGTATCGATGTTCGCTCTCCTCCAGAGCCTGGGAAATCCGGCGGCTCTCCGTGACGTCGCGGATAATCCCGGTGAACCAGCGGCGCCCCTCCACCAGCGATTCGCCGAAGGATAACTCCAGCGGCACGAGCGTGCCATCCTTCCGCAGACCGTCCACTTGGACCGAGCGCCAGTCCATGGAACGGCGGCCGGTTTCCGTATAGCGCCGCAAACCCATCCGGTGTGCCCCGCGCATGGATTCGGGCATTAGGTCAGTGAGTTGGAGCTGGAGCAACTCATCCCGCTCATAGCCAAATATCTGGCTGACGGCCCCGTTGGCGAACAGGATCCGGCTCTCCCGGTCCACCGTTACAATGCCATCCGAGGCCGTTTCGGCAACAATCCGGTACCGTTCCTCGCTCAGCCGCAACGCTTCGCTGGCGCGCCAGGACTCGGTCACATCGTGATAGCTCCAAACGCGGCCGATCACCTTGTCGCCAAGACGGTGGGGCTGGGAGAAGCGCTCAAAGATCCGCCCGTCCAGGAAATGGATGATATCGTGCCCTTCCAGGCTGGGCTCGGCGTAGAGACTTGCAATTCGGGCTGAAAAACCCTGCGGGTCCACCAGCTGCGGCAGAATCGCCTCCCGAAGGATGCCGGGAGCGATGAACTTTTCCGCGCCCTCGGGCAACCGCCACATTTCGAGGAATCGCCGGTTGGTGTTGACGATGCGCCCCTCGGTATCAGCTACCATGATCCCGTCGGCAGTTGATTCCAACGTCGCGTTGAGAACCGCCAGTGCTTCGCGGAGTGCCTCCCGCTGCTGGTTGAGCTTGGCCGTGAGCTGGCGCAATTCGGCCACGGCGGTCATCTGGGACTGGGAAACCTGGAGAAAATCGCCGATCGGGTCGTGGATGGGAAAATCCCGCAGCGTCAGGCCTTGCTCGCGGAGCGCGCCGGGTTCGGTGATCCATGGGGACGCAAGGAAGGCGATGGAATGCCCGTGCTCCATCACCAGCATCTGGCCGCGGAGCTGCAGGGACCCGGCCAAACGGGACAGGACGAACAACTCCCCGGAGCTATCGCAAATCGACTGGAAAGTAGCCTCGATCAAGGGCCGTTCAATCCGGAAAAGCTCGTCCAGCTTGGCTCCCGGAACCACTTCAGGACAAATTCGCGCTAGCACCGAGCCCGCTTGCGAGACCACCAGATCCCGCCCGAACCCTATGTGGAAGGGAAAGTTTGACGCGAAGAGTGCTGGGGGGAGCGAGATCGGCACGGCTTCAGTCAGTAGATGCCTGCGTCGCCGTCTGCGACCAGGAAATTCTGAAAACCTCGCGGTCGCCCGGGTCCTTGTGTTCCAGGACTTCGATTTGGACAGGGGTATGGAATAACTCCGCCAAGCCCCGGATGAGGCCAACCACAAAGGGCGTCAGGGCTTCACGCTCGGAGGAATAATGCAGGCAGAGCGACGTCTCCGCCACATGGCTGCAGCGGAAATGCGGCGGACGCAGGTGGGGAAAGATCAGTCCAACGCGGGTGTGGAAACTGGGAAGGTTGATGAGAAACTCCCGGAGGGTCCGCCCGCCGGCCGCCATCAGGTCGCCATAGCCGTCCATGGCGGTGCGGAGAACCCAGTAGGAACCGAATGCCTCCAGCAGTTCCGGGACCGGCCGCCCCAAAACTTCGCTGGCAGCACCGGCCAAGCTATAGGTAACCTCGTCCGGGTAGGCCTCGCTGCTGAGAAAAAGGTCGGTGTCGATCTTGGCCACCGCCTTGATCCGCTCCCACACCTCGTCCCCGTATGCTCCCGCCACCATGTCTTGGAGCGCCTTGTTGACCATACCGTACACTTCCGGATCCCCCCGTCCTTGTATCAGGCGTCGCGGCGCATTTGGCCCACGGCACCTTCCAAGTCATATTTCTTCAACATCCGGTAAAAGCGCGTGCGCCCAATACTGAGTTCCCGCATCGCGGCGGACGCGTTCCCCCCGTGCTTGCCCAATGTCGCCAGAATCAGGTTCTTGGAAACTTCTTCCAATGTACCGCCCGCATCGGAATCCGGCGGTTCCTCGGACTGTGGCGCGCTGTTCCGCAACGGCGCGGTGGAAGTCTGGCTTCCACGGACGCGGTCCGGAAGATCGGCCACTTGGATTTCGGTCCCGTCCGCCACCACCAAGGCACGCTGGATCACGTTCTGCAGCTCCCGCACGTTGCCGGGCCACGGGTAGGCAAGCAGCGCCTGCAGCGCCTGCGAGGAAAGCGTCTCGGCCCGGGAACCGCTGGCCGCCCGGTGCTGCCGGATGAACGCGGCCGCCAGTGCGGGAATATCCTCGCGGCGGTTGCGCAGTGGAGGGATTTCCAGATCGAAGACCGCGAGCCGGAAGTAGAGATCCTGGCGGAAAGTGCCTGCATCCACGTCGTTGGCCAGGTTGCGGTGGGTGGCGGTGACGAGTCGGAAATCGGTTGGAATCAGCGCGCTGCCGCCAACCCGCTGGAACTTCCGCTCCTGGAGCACCCGCAGCAGCTTGGCTTGGACCGCGGGCGACAGCTCACCAATTTCGTCGAGGAAGATCGTCCCGTTGTGGGCCTCCTCAAAGCGTCCCGCACGTCGGCCGACCGCCCCGGTGAACGACCCCTTCTCATGCCCGAACAACTCGGATTCCATCAGGGATTCCGGAATGGCGGCGGAATTCACCGCGACGAACGGTCCCTTGGACCTTGTCCCCGACGTGTGCAAAGCACGTGCCACAAGCTCTTTTCCGGTTCCGCTTTCACCGTGGATCAGGACGGAAACATCGCTGCGGGACAGCCTGTCCAATTGGCGGAAGATGTTCTGCATCGGGGCCGAGTTGCCGACGATTCCCGCGTACCCCCGCCCCGACACCTCGCGTTCCAGCTGGGCCACCCTGCTTTGGAGCCGAAAGCGCTCCTCGGCATTGTTGAGGGTGGTCAGCAATTTGGTGCGGTCGAGGGGCTTGGTGAGATAGTCCCACGCCCCCATTTTCATCGCCCGGACCACACTTTCCACGGCATCGTCGGCCGTCAGCATGATTACCGGCACCAATGGATTGTGGCTGTGGATTCGCTCCAACACCTCCATGCCATCCATTCCAGGCATATTGATGTCGAGCAGGATGACCATCGGCAGATCCTCGGTCAGGGCTTGGAGACAGCTGTCGCCATCGGAAAACGCGCTTGAGTCAAAACCCGCAATTTGTACCCAGCGGCCCACGAGGGTGCGCAGCGTTGGATCGTCGTCGACGATAAATACCAGCTTTTCGGGCTCACCGGTCATGCTCGGCCTATTCCAATCCCCAAGATTTGCCCATCCCATTTCATTATTGCGCCGGAGCACGTGAAAATGTTCTGGACTCAAGGGACTTGGACGCATCCCTTACAGGACCGGGGGCGGTTGCTGCAGTCCGGCGATCACCGGGGCATCCGCGGACGACGAAATTGGTGTGGTGACCTCGATCATCGCTGCGATGACATCGTCGGGCGCACCGGACTCCTTCAATGCGATCAGTGATTTCGGATCCACGCGGAAGTTGTGGGGAGTTGTGCGAATCAGCCGGGTAATCACGTCGGCCCGAAGCTTGGCCTTGTTCAGATCGACAATGTCTTGGTTGCTCAGGATGTTCTCGAGGCGGATCGTCAGTTTCGGACCTTGGCCGGAGTCGCCCGCGACAGTACCGTCGGGCAGCCGGGCCTCAAGGCTGACGGGCCGGGCTGCACGGGCCTGCGATTGTGATTTGTGCTTCAGAACATAAAGTCCACCGCCGGTAGCCAAAACCAGGAACAGGGCGGCAAGAACACTGTAGAAGGCGGTGGCCTGCTCCCAATGAATCTTGTTCACCTGCTCCTTGCAGTACTTGCAGCGATATGGAAACACGCACAAACATCCCCGCCAGTAGCTGATCAGCGACGAGCGTTGGGACCGGCGCATTTCACCACCGCATTTCGCGCAAGTCATCTCGTCCTCCCCCGCCTGCCCGCCGGACTGGTTTCACACTGTGTGTTCATGGCTTTCCCGACTAGTCAATTGCAGACGGGATGCCAAAGTACCATTCCAATGCTTTCAACAGTTTAGGAAAGAATAGACCACCCACCGTGTTTCGAAACGATACAAGGCCGAACGCCGCCCTGTACCGATACGGACAGCTCTAGGTCTGCACCAAGCCCCGGCTCAACGCCGCAACAGCCGCCTGGGTACGGTCGCTCACATTCATTCGTCCCAGAATCGCGTTGACGTGCCAC
>CAITMP010000936.1 GCA_903893525.1 uncultured Acidobacteriia bacterium
CATGCTTTGTCTTGCGAAAACTCATACAAACAGCCCGTGTTTGTTGAGCAGGACCCATTTTAAAGCAATACGCAACGAAGACTCAGGCAAGCCATGCCAGTAGCACACAATGTAGCACAAGTGCGGTGGAACCCTGCCGGGCGCTCATGGTCGCCGGTGGCGCTGAAAAAATGTCGCAGGTACGCGTTGAATCCCAATGTTTCAATCGAAAGACCGATTGGGTTACGGCGCTTCTCGATGAATGAAAACGAGGGCGCTATAGCTGACGGTAGAGAAGCCAAAGCGGACAATCGTGGTCGGATTTTGAAGATGAATGGCGTCCAAACCTGTTTGTCTTGAGAATTCGACCATTTCGTCGACAACACTTCCCGGTGGACTTTGTCTCGTTGCTATCATTCCCACCAGGCCGCGCAATTTTCTTTCTGTAATTTCGGCGGGCATTAGTTCGCGGATGGATTTGAGGAGGCCATGCTGAGGTAGATTTTCCCGGTCTCCCAGTCCTCGGAGATCTCGGCCAGGAGGGCGGAGACGAGTCGGAGGAGGGACGACTCGTTGGGGAAGACCCGCGCGACGCGGGTGCGGCGCTTGAGTTCCTGGTTTACCCGTTCGAGGGGGTTGGTGGTACGGAGCCGCTTTTGGTGGGCGACGGGGAAGCCGTGGACGACGAGACCCTGGGGAATGTTTTCCTCGATCCAGGAGGCGAGCTTCGGGGCGGTGGCGGCGTAGAGGGCGACGACCTCCTTGAGGCGACGCTGGGCGGCGGGGAGATCGGCGCTGAGGAAGATGCCGCGCACGGCCTCGGCGACGGAGGCACGCTGGTCGAGCCGTGGCACATGAGCCTGTGCGTTCTGCTGGAGGTGGAATTGGCACCGTTGCCAGGGAATGGAGGGAAAAACCGCGGCACGGGCCATCCTGAGGCCGGCGTGGTCGTCGCTGACGAGGAGTTCGACGCCGGTGAGGCCGCGGAGTTGGAGGCCGGTGAGGAACTGGCGCCAGTGGACCTCGGCCTCGCTGAGGGCGACGCTGACGCCGAGGATGGAGCGTTTGCCGTCGGTACCGACGCCCATGGCGATGAGGACGGCACAATCGATGAAATGGCCGCCGTGGCGGACCCTTTCATAGCGGGCATCGACGAAAACGTAGGGAGTGGGACCGAGCGGACGGGCGCGCCACAGGGAGAGTTCGGCATCGAGTTTGGCGGCGCAGGCGCTGACCTGGGCGGAGCTGACGGAAGTGCCGCAGAGTTGCTCGACGATGGCGGAGACTTTGCGGGTGGAAACACCCTGAACGTACATCTCGGCGAGGGCGATCTTCAGGGCCTGCTCGCTGCGGATGCCCTTCTCCAGGGCGGAGGGATAAAACTCCAGGCCGCCACGGACCTGCGGGACATCGAAGGTGATGCGACCGACGCGGGTGGAAAGGGTTTTGTCTTTGAAACCGTTGGCGTGGCCGAGGCGGGCCTCGGAACGCTGGTAGGGTTCGGCGCGCAGGGCGGAGGAGCGCTCGCGGGCCATGGCCTCGTTGACGATGAGGCGGATGCCTTCGGCGAAGCCATCGGAACCTTGTTCGGAGAGCAGTTGCACGACGGTGTTCAGGAGGTCAGAGTTTTCCGGGTGGGCCATGGGTGAGTTTGAGTAGGATGTTTTTTGTCGAACACCCCAACACAGGCCCGTCTTGGCCCACCTACGACAACCAATTTGCGGTCCCCAACCCCTGCGGGGTCGGTTGCGCTTGGCTCGCTACGCTCGCCATCGCTCCACCTCCCCCGCAGGGGTTGGGTGGGAGCAGCCGGAAAGCAAATTACAGAAAGCTTCTTACACCGGCACCCATCTTGACATTTCGGGAACTCCTTTGCAAATGTCCCCGCAAATTCAGGAGAGATCGCGCAACAAGGATTCGCCCCGAATCCTCGAAGGCCCGTCGTCCTGGGCGAAGCAGCCAAATCTGATTGGCCGCGCAATGGGCAGCCGAAATAGAGCAACTCAAAATCAAATCGGAGCCCGAGACATTGGGTCTGGAGAATGTACGATCAACTACGCCCACTATGAGTAACAATATTGGGGAGGCATGGAGCGTCATTCGCGGAGTTGCGAAAGAGTCTTTTAAGTTCAATGAGTTAAAGGATCTCTTCGGGCGGTGTGGCCTCCCGATTGAGCGACTCGCACATCTTCAACAAAAGCCACAAGACGGCACCACCAAAGGAACTCTTATGGATGGCGTTGACTCATTGTTTAACACGCTCGACACAGACGCCCGCAATCG
>CAITMP010000937.1 GCA_903893525.1 uncultured Acidobacteriia bacterium
CCGGGATCTGGCAGCGTACGTGCCTTGGCCCTATCCCCCCGATGGCTCCCACAACTTCTACCGCGACGTGGCACTGCCGGCGATGGAACGCGGAGAACAGTGGCACTGGACGCTCCGGCTCAAGACGGCCCCCGAGAGGATCGTCGGCCAGATCAGCCTCCAAATCGGCGAGACCAACCGCGGCTTCTGGATGGCCCCGGAATTCCAAGGGCTCGGACTGATGTCGGAAGCCGTCGAAATGGTCACGGAATACTGGTTTGCGACCCTCGGGATGCCGGTCCTGAGAACCGCCAAGGCCGCGCGCAATGCTGCCTCGAGCAGGATCTCCGCGAAGACCGGCATGCGGCTGCTGCGGGTGGAGGACCAGGATTCGGTCTCCGGCGTTCAACCAACCGAAATCTGGGAGATCACGGCGGAGGAATGGCAGGCTCGGTTGAAAGGCCTCCATCCATGATTGCCTTCCGAATCCTGCCGCTACTGCTGATTCTGTCGGCATGCCAGGATCGCCAAGCGGTGGCTCCGGCCTTGCCGAAGGACCCAACTGCCAGCCCCGAATACCGCGCCGACGAGTCCAAATTGGCGGCGATGGACCTCGAGGCGGCATCCCTCATCCAGTCTGGAAAGAAAGATGCCGCAGCCGACGTCATCGTAAAGGGCGAGGAGATCGCAGCCCGCCTGCTCTCCGTCTCCAAACCAACCCTCGCCGCAACCCAAGCCGCCTCCGACCTCGACCAACTCTACGGCGACATGCTGCTCTCCAACAAGCGCTACGGGTGGGCCCGAATCCAATACCAGAAGAATTTGGCCCGGTGGAGGTTTTGGCAGCCCCAAGATGACGAAACGGCCCGCCGGATCGCCGACACCCGCAAACGGATTGCCGAGTGCGACAAGCACTTGCAATAGCAACCGTGCCTCTCGGAATATAATGGCGGAACATGAAGCTCCGTATCGGCTTGGCCTTGGTCGCCATCTGTTCCCTGCCCCAGTTGGACGCAAAGGTAACCAAAATCGTAATTGAACAACGCGAGTCCCCCGCGTTCAATGGCCAAAGTTTCGGCCAAGCGGGCCAGTTCGAAACGTTGAGCGGCCACTTCTTCGGCGAACTGGACCCCAGGGATCCCCGCAACGCCCTCATCACCGACATTCAATTCGCGTCGAAAAACGCGCGCGGGATGGTGGAATACTCGGCTACGTTCGCGCTCTCCAAGCCAATCGACATGTCCAAAGCGAGCGGCATCCTCTTCTACAGCGTTCCCAACCGCGGCAGCGGCGTACCGTCGGCCTCCCCCGAAGGCCACGTCAGCCTGGTCAGCGGCTGGCAGGGCGACCTGGCTCCGGCACCGGGCCGCCAGACCATTTCTGTCCCGATTGCCAAGAATCCGGACGGCTCCCCGATCACCGGGCCGGTAATCGAACGCTTCATCGACATGGCGGCCGATTCCACAACACTCGAAATCAACACCGCCCGCTACACGGCTTTGTATTACCAACGCCCCGCCACCATGGATACCTCGAAGGCGTCGCTGGTGAAGCGTGCCGCCCAGGACGGACCCGCGATTCCCGTTGCGTCCAAGGATTGGGCATTCGCCGATTGCACCAAAACCGGCTTCCCCGGCACTCCCGACCCCACCAAAATCTGCGTGAAACCCGGTTTCGACCCCGCCTATTCCTACGAACTGGTCTTCCAGGCCAAGGACCCCCTCGTCTTGGGAATCGGCTACGCCGCCACGCGCGACATCAATGCATTTTTCAAGCACGCCGAAAAGGACGACGCCGGCACCCCGAATCCGGTCGCCAAGCAAATCCGCTGGGGCCTGTCCAAGGGAAGCTCCCAATCGGGCAATTTCATCCGCAGCTACATCCATCTGGGCTTCAACCAGGACGAGGCCGGCCGGATCGTTTGGGAGGGCACGAATCCGCAGATCGCCGCCCGGCAGCTCGTCCTCAACCTGCGCTTCTCCGTGCCCGGCGGCGCGGCGGGCAAGTACGAGCCCGGCAGCGAAGCCGTCCTTTGGTGGAGCGATTACGAGGACAAGGCGCGCAAACGTCCCGCAGCGGGCTTGCTCGACCGCTGCAAGGCATCGAATACGTGCCCGAAGATCGTGGAAACGTTCGGGTCCCTGGAGTTCTGGTACCTAAGGGAGTCCCCCAACCTGGTCGGCACGGACGCCAAGGCCGACATTCCGCTCCCGGCCAATGTTCGGAGGTATTTCTTCCCCGGAACCAGCCACGGCGGGGGTCGCGGTGGATTTTCCACCAAGACGGCAGCACCTCCGGCAGGATGCCTTCTCCCTGCAAATCCAAATCCCGAGACCGAAACCACCAACGCGCTGCTGGCGGCGCTGGCCGACTGGGTCACCAAAGGTGTGGAACCGCCCCCGAGCAGTTATCCCCGCCTCGACCGCGGCGAATTGGTGCCCGACACAAATGCCGCCCTCGGCTGGCCCAAAATCCCTGGAGCACCATCCCCGGAAGGATTGGTGAACAAGGTCGTCGACCACGATTTCGGCCCCAATGTCAAATACACCGATATTTCGGGCATCATCGGCCAACAACCGCCCGCCATCCGGGGCACCTTCCCGACACTTGTGCCAAAACTGAACGCCGACGGGTCCGACGTCGCCGGTGTCCCGTCCGTCCTTCGTCAGGCGCCGCTGGGTTCCTACCTGGGCTGGAACCCCACCGCCAAGGGCTTCGACAAGGGCAAGCAATGCACTTTGAGCGGGGGCTTCATCCCATTTGCCACCACAAAAGCCGAACGGACGTCGTCGGGCGATCCAAGGCTCTCCTTGGAGGAGCGCTACAAGAACCATGCCGGGTATGTGGCCGTGGTGAAGGTGGCTGCGGAAAAAGCGGTGGCCGAGCGCTTCCTGCTCCGGGCAGATGCCGACAAGCTGATCGCCCAAGCCGAGGCGAGCGACGTGCTCACGGGAAAATAGAACTGAATTCGGTGAGCGAAGTACCGTGGAATTCCCGTTCAACAAGACGGAGGGTTCCACGGACATGCGCATGCTGGCTGGCTTTGTTTTATTTTCCGTCTCGGCACTGCACGCGGCGACGGTAACGTACCTGACGGCGGGTTTGGGTGTGGATGCATTGCCGATCAGCAATGCACGTGTCTCTGGCGACGAGTTCCAACAGGTGTACTCGTACTCGCTGTTCAGTTCCACAAACACGATCTACGCACTGGCGTTTTCCAGCTCGGCTCATACCGGAGGCACCGACTCCGCGACCTTGTCGGGCTCAGCCTCCATCACGCTAAGCACCACTGCCACTCTGTCGGCTGGCAGTCCGGGAAGTTGGTCCTTGTCGAACGAGGGTGCCGACAAGTTGGTGGTCTTCAGCGGAGCATTCACGACCGCCGTCCGCCACAACTCCACGTTCGACATCACGTTCGAGTTTTCCACACCCTTCGTCTACGACCCGTCCGCCGGCAACCTCCTCGTGGACTTTGCGTGGCTTTCCACCCCCACCACGGACGGCACACTGGGCTTGTCGGCCAGTTATGGGAGTACGCTCGTCGGCAGCAACTCACGAACTGCGCAGTACGGCAATTTCGGAGCTGCCAATACCGGCGTCGCGACGCAATTCACCATCACCCCGGAGCCGCAATCGTGGCTCCTGGCCAGCACCATGCTTTTGGGATTGAGTTGCTTGGTGAGGCGCCGAAAACACTTGGACATTGCGGCAGTGGAAGCACGAGGTCTGATCGAGAGCCCTTTATTTTAATCCGGCCTTCTGCCCCGCCAATTCCAAACCGGCTTCCACCGTCTCCATGAACTGCCGAACGTCGAAAGGCTTGGTCAGATAGCGGAAGAATCCAGCCTTCATCCCCTTTTGGATGTCGCGGGGCATCGCATCGCCGCTCACTGCAATCACCGGGATACGCGCTGTGGCCAGGTCGGAACGAAGCAATTGAAGCGCCTCGATTCCGCTGATCCCAGGAAGGTGGATGTCCATCAGGATGACATCCGGCTGCTCGCTCCGGGCGAGCAGAACACCATGTCGCCCGTCCCGCGCCGTGATCAAGCGGATATCGGGAACACGCGCCAGCAATTGCTCCACCAACTCCAAATTCGAGGAATTGTCCTCGACATACAGCAACTTGCGCCGGTGCGCGCCCCGCGGGACGGTTGGTAGTGGTGCGATGGAAGGAGGGGTTTGTGGCTCGGCGGCGGCATCGAGTTCGAACCAAAACACGCTGCCCGCGCCGAGGGTGCTTTCCGCGTGAAGCGCGCCCCCCATCAATTCCACCATCCGATGGCTCGCCGCCAAACCAATTCCACCGATGTTGGCCGCCCCCCCCACCCGGCCTTCAGTATTGAAGGGATGGAAGATCCGTGCCAGCATCGCCGGAGCCAAGCCCATGCCCGTATCCCCAACGCTCAGACGAACGCGGTCGGGTTTGCCCGCGACACTGGTGAGGCCAA
>CAITMP010000938.1 GCA_903893525.1 uncultured Acidobacteriia bacterium
GGATCAACGACCCCGCCACGATTCCGGCGGCGATTTTCGGAAGCCGGTCCGGCGGCGCGGGCGGCTCGTAAACCACTCCATCCCGATCAGCTTTTGCCGGGGTTTCCACATAACGACCGTGCGCCGGTGCGCGGAAATCCTCCGCGAATCGAGTCAACTGTACCGCAGCGTCAGCGCCCATGGGCGGGCCGTGGCCACAAGCGAGAGTGCGCGGGCACAGCTCCGCAATCTGTCGGACGGAGCTCCGAGCCAAGTTCCAGTCATAGGTGAACGGCGATGGGGGCCTCGAAACCTTTGCTCGCTGCACCGTGATGCCGATCCACGAATCCAAGTCCGCTGTCGCCACTACGTCGCCACCAATCAGAAAGCCGTCCGCTTCCCGCCAAAAGCAAACATGGCCCGGGGAATGACCCGGGGTGTGGATCGTGGTCCAACCCGGCAGACCGGGGACGGGACCCTCCGGCACTCCGATCAACGGTCCGCGTAGATCCACCGTCCGCGAAGGGAAAAAGCGGCTCAGGAAGCCCATCGCGCCGCCCACCGTAGGATCCTTCTGTGGATAGTCGGACTTTCCCGTCAGGTATGGAAGCTCCAACGCGTGGGCCAGCACCGGAACACCCCAGTGGGCATGCAGATCGCGGGCGCAACCGACATGGTCATAGTGGCCGTGCGTGAGAAGGATTGCGCGGGGAACCGCGTCCGCTCCAAACCGGGCGGCTGCCGCGGCTAGGATTTGGCGGGTATACCCCACCACCCCCGCATCCACCAGGACCCAATTGTCCTTGTCCCCGACGTAATAGACGTTGGAGATGCCGGTTGTCAGATATGCCACGCCGGCCGCCAACTCGACGGGGGCTTCCAAGTTCGCCACCTATCTCCTACTGTACATGGCTACGTACCCATTAAGAGCCGAGACTCCAGTTTCTCCCTGTGCGTCTTCGTCAATGTCAGCTCGGTGCCATCCCGCAGGATGACGCGGTAATCGCCCCGGAACCACGGCTGTAATTCCTTGATCCGGTCCAAATTCACAATGGCGGAGCGGTGGACGCGCAGGAACCGGCTCGGGTCGAGGCGCGACTCCAAATCGTTCATCGTTTCCCGGATCACATGTGTCTCGCGACCGCAATGCAGGCTGACGTAGTTGTCGGCAGCTTCGAACCAATCCACATCTTCAAGTTTGACGAACACAACCCGGCCCCGGCTGCGAATCGCAATCCTATCCGGTGCCGCCCGACGTGCGGAAAATTGCTGAAACATTTTGGAAAGATCCCGGGCCGGCACAACCGCCGTCATCTCCGCCAAGCGCGCCTTTGCGCGTTGTACCGACTCCCGGAAACGATGTCCATCGAACGGCTTCAACAAGTAGTCGAACGCTTGGAGCTCGAACGCTTTCAATGCGTAGTCCTCATAGGCGGACGTGAAGATCACCAACGGGCTGGCGTCCCCCGCGTTGCGCAGCACGTCGAAACCGGTCGTTTCGGGCAGTTGCACATTCAAAAACATCAGATGGGGACGATACTCCCGCAGCGCAGACACCGCCTCCGTGCCCGATGCGCATTCGGCAACTATCTCGAACTCGGTTTCCAGCGACAAAAGCCGCCTCACACGGCGCCGTGCCGCGCTCTCGTCGTCAACGATGATTACTTTGAAGTTCGCCATAGTCTTCCCATTGGTTGGCCCTTCGACCCGAATCAGACCACACCCTTCTCTTAGTACGCGCGCCGAGGGCGTTTGTTCCGCTCTGTCCGTCGATTTCTCCCGGAGCCGTCCGCGATATAGTCAACGGATATGAGAATCATCCACCACGCCGTGCCGATGTTGTTGGCTTGCGGCCTCCCCGCATTGATCGCCCAGCAGCCCGGAGTCCGCGCGACACTTCCCGCATTGCCGGCCGCACAGGGCATTCCCAGACCTGGTCCGGTCACCGATGCGCCTTACGCCCCGCAGCCCATCGTGGCCGGCGGAATCGTCGTGCCTTTGTTCCCGCCCGGATCGCCCTACTTAAAGGCCGACAAGGTGAAGGAAGCCGAACAATACAACATGAGCGGGGCCGTCCCCGGCCGGATCAGCAGCATCGTCAATATCCACAACCCTTCGATTGAGATCCACTTGGTCGAGCGCGCGATCAACACCGGTTCCGTGGTGATCGTGGTCGCTGGAGGTGGCCACAACACCCTCAACGTCGGCGGCGAGTCCGCCGATTTCGTGCCGTTCTTCTACAACTACGGCATCAACACCGTCATCCTGCGCAACCGGCTGCGGCGCGATGGATACAACGCCCAGACTGATGCGGTCTACGATGCCCAGCAAGCCGTCCGCATGGTTCGCGCATACGCCAAGGAATGGAACATCGACCCGGCACGCATCGGAATCATGGGTTTCTCCGCCGGAGCGGAGCTGGCGACCCCGGCTGCAGTTCTCTTCGAAGACTTTGACAAGAAGAACAGTGACCCCAGCGACCCCCTGTCTGGAATCTCCTCCCGCCCGGATTTCGTTGGCGTGATTTATCCCGGCCCCACGCCCTTCGCCCGCAACCGGACCGCTCCGCCGATTCCCCGCAACGTGCCCCCGGCCTTCGTGGTCTGCGGCGGTTCAGGCGACCGCGGCCACGCAGTTTGGGCCATGGAGTACTTCTCCGCCATGTTGAATATGAGCGTTCCCAATGTTGAAATGCATATTTACGGTAATGGGCGGCATCCTGGCGACCCACTTCCGGACGGTAGCCGCATGTCCGGCGGCCTCACCGACCGCAACGCCATCCCCTATGGAACCTGGCAATACCGTTTCATCGACTGGTTCCGGGACTTGGGCTTCCTGCAAAAGCCTGGTGTCGAGACAAAAGCGGCGAAGGACATTGCCGTTTACATGACCCAGCCTTTGCCCACGAATGGTCCCGGACCCGGTCGCGGTGCCGGTCGTGGCGGCCCCGCAGTTCCTCCGGCATCACCAGCAGCAGCCCAACCCGCCCCCATCAAATAGCCACGCCGAACAGCAAAAAGGGGACTGGCCTTCGGGCCAGTCCCCTTTTTATTTCCAACTCCCGGATTGCCTAGCCGATCTTGGCCATCAGCTGCCGGATCTGGTCTTCCTGCACCTTCGTCGGCCGGTTGGCCAGCGCCGCTTGGCATTCCTTCCGGGCGTTCTCACGGTCACCCTTCTGGTTGAGAGCCATAGCGTAGTGGTAGTGGTAGACCGGGTTTTGCGGAGCCTGGACGATAAGCGTCTTGAAGTTGTCAATGGCGCTGTCCGTCAGGTTCTTCTTCAGGTAGATCCACCCGAGCGTATCGGTGATTTCCGTGAAGTTCGGCAGTTTTTGCTTGGCGCGCTGCGCGTAGGTCAGCGCCTCGTTCAGATCGCCGTTGGATTCCGTGATCAGATACGCCAAGTTGTTGAGGGCGTAGGCATTGGTGGAATCCGCCTTGATTGCGTACTCGTAGTACTTCCGGGCCAGATCGATCTTGTTGATTTCCTCGTACAACATAGCGAGGTTCGTATCGATGGTGGCGTTGTCCGGCATTCCCTGGTGAGCCTTCTCCAGAGATTCAATCGCGTGCTGGATATCACCCTTGTAGCGGTAGGCCTGCGCGATGCGGCTCCAAAGATCGGCCTGTACGCGTGGGTCCTTCGACTTGGCCATCAGCTTTTGGAACGTCGAGATGGCGGCATCGAATTGGCCCGCCGACATCTGCGCATTGCCGAGTTCCCGGAGCAGGTCCAACCGGTCGGGGTTCTTTTCCGACTCCGCCCGGATCAAATCGACCGACTTGTCGATCTGGCCATCCAACAGCAGGGCCTTGGACTGCCCGAGCAGACCTCGGATGTTGTTCGGCTGCGCCGCATAAGCGCGTTGGAACAGCTCGATGGCTTCCTTGTTCTTCTTCTGGTTGAGGCTCAACACACCCAATTCCAAAAGGGCTTCCACTTGGCCCGGGTTTTGGGCGATGATCGGGGCCAGGATTTCCCGTGCCTCGTCAAACCGCTGCATCCGCTGCAGCGCCGACGCCTTCATAACCTTGCCTGGGATGTTGCTTGCCGACACCTTCAAAATCGCATCTGCGTAGCGGATGGCGTTGTCAAAGTCGCCGCGCAGCAAGGCAACCTGAGTTTGGGCCAAGCGGGCCGGCAGATAATCGGGACGCAACTCGATGGCGCGGTCGAATTCCTGCCGTGCCTGCTCGAGTTCGCCGCGCGCAAAGTGGGCGCGTCCGAGGTTGAACCTCGCCACAAAATTACTCGGCTTCGCGGTAACGACCGACTGCAGTTCTGTCAGCGCCTGCGTGATGTCACCCTTGTCGAGCATGAACGTTGCCTTCAAACCGCGGGCTTCCGGGTCCTTGGGGTCGTTCTTCAGAATTTCCGCATTTTTGGCGAAGGCCAGGTCCAGCTTGCCTTGGCGGACGTACGCTTCAATCTCGTGCTTGAGGTAGTTGTTCTTCTGTGCCGGATCCTTGCGGATGCCTTCCTCATACTGCTTGATCGCGTCGTCGAAGTTGTTGACACGCATGAAGAAGTCGCCCGACTGGATGTAGGCTTGCGGGAAGTCCTTGAGGTTTGCCTTCATCTGGTTGAGCAAAGCCAACAGTTCGTCCTTCTTGTTGGTTGCAAAGTAGAACCTCGCCAGTTCCAAGCGCAACGCAGTGTCCGTGGCATTGGTCTTGATGGCCGATTTCAGCAGGTTCTCGGCATCGCCCAGCCGACGCTGCCCAACATAGAGCCGGTACAGGTCGTAATACGCATTCAGATTCTTCTGGTCCTTGTCGACCAAGCCCTTGAAGAGTGATTCTGCCTCCACCGCCTCGCCATCCATGGCCAACGTCCGGCCCAGCGCCAAGGTGATAATACGGTCATTCGGTGGGCTGGGCTTTGCCGAAAGGGCGGTCCTGTACTCCCCGATGGCCGTGCTCAACGCCTTCTTGGCTTCCACTGCCTGGCCAGCCTTGAAGCGCGCTCCAAGATCCAGCATGCTCAAATCGCCAATCAGCTTGTGGCCTTCCCAGCTATTCGGATTCCGTTTTATCAATCCGCTGGCATAGTCGTTGACTTCCTTGACCACAGCCTCGTTGCGTTCAATGGACTGGGCTGCCACGACCATGATTTCGGAGAGCTTCAGGATCGAATCGTTCGACTCCGTGGTCCCCAGTTTCAGCAGTTCGATCGCGCGGCGCAATGCCGGGACCGCTGTTCCCGCTGAATTCTGTTTCAGACTAACCAAGGCAAGCTTGTAATAAGCCATGCCGAACTTGCGATCATTTTCGATCGCCTTCCGGTACATGATCGACGCTTCTTTATACCGCCCGGCGTCGTAATACCGGTTTCCGGCCTCCAAGGATCTCTGTTTCAGATAGTTGGGGTCGCGGTTGCACGAGACGAGCAAGAGCGCGGTCAAGGTGAGGGCAAGGAATCGCATACTAGCTCCTCCCATTGTCCTACAAAACAATCGCGCGTGGGAATCGAGGCAAACTTCCCCGGTCCTGGAGCTCTACTCAATCGCAATTACGGGCACGTTTGGACCTGTGGCCAAGCTGCTCGCACTGCCAACTTTGATCAGTATGGGCACTGCCGCGCCCTTGGTATGGAACCCTGGAACGGTCACCTGAATCTCGTCCACCCCAACCAATCCCGGCACCATGTGGCTGGACTTGACGATCATCTTCGATTGCTTCAGCAGCGGGTTCCCGAAGAAAACTTGCACCGGGTCCGTGTCGGCCACGGGAGTCGAAGGCGAGACCTGCCCTGTCTTCACGATGCCGCCATGCGTCGGACCCATGCCGGTGGCGTAAATCGTCAGCGTTTCGTCGCGCTTCGCTGGAGCTTCCGCCGTCACATAGCCGCCGTTGCTGTGGAATACCGTCGGCTGGTTCTTGGCCGCGAGCATGACCGCCGGCGCGTACTTGGTCAGGGTGATTGTCGACGGGGCCGATGCAGCTTGGTTGTCGATGGACCGGATCACCAGCGGATACCGCCCCGCCGCCAATTCCAGCGGAACTTGCGCATTGATCTGTCCCGTCGATGTCATGGCCAACGGGATCGGCGTTCCGTTTAGAGTCACGCAAACCCCTCCCAGCAGGGTCTTCAAGGGTGAAACTGCCGATTGCGTACTGCCCAGGTTCTTCCCGAAAATTGCCATCATGCCGCCTGGTGCCAACGGAGCCGTGTAATCACCCAGGTTCACAATGCCGCCAGTGTTCACGCTCGGCCGCAAGGTCGGGGGAGCAGCGGCATTGGCCAGGTTGATGACCGAAAGCCCCTGGGCGGTTACCGCGTATGCCGTGGGGCCGGCGGGATCCACCACCATCAGGTGCGCGAACTGTGTCACCGAGCCATTGTTGCCGATAATCACAGACGCCGGACCTTCCAGCGCCGCCGCACTCCCCGCCGGGGCACCAATCACCGGATCATACAGTTCCACCATCCCTGGATCCTGCACGGGAGCGGCCGCATTCGGGCGCAGCGGAGTTGTGAAGAGTGCAACCTGGTTGGCTGAAACGGATGCGACCGCTGCCACCGGGCGTCCGTTTGGAGCCGAGCCGTTCAAGCTACCCACAACCGGTGTCAACGACGCGTTCAAGATCGTGCCGCCGACAGCGTAGTAACGTCCCTGTGGACCCGCCGTGACAGGTCCCCGGAACCCCGTGAGCGGTGCCGCCAAAACCTGCTTGGCGATGGTGAAATCGTCCACCGTGTAGTCATACAAGTAAGCGTTGCCGGTGCCCGTCATCAGGATCATGTTCTCGCCGCCGGGTGTCGCGGCCAAGCTCCAGAAGCCGGTTGCCGTATTGCCGCCGCCGCTCACCGTCGTTGCCGTTGCGCCGAAAACCACCGGATTCAACGGGCGCGGGATAGCCTGGTTCCCGACCACCTTCCACAACGTCCCCTGCGTACCGCCGGTCGAGAGAACGAACTGCGGTCCACGACTGGTTGCGGCAATCGCCACCGGTGCCGCCACTGCCACCGCTGCATTCAGCGGAAACGCCGGAAATACCACCCGGCCCGTCTGAACGCCCTTGTTCAAATCAACAATACTGATCGACTCGCCGCCGGAATTCGCCACATACAGCGTCACGCCGTCCAGCCCCATCGCCATCCCCACCGGCAGTTGCCCCACCTTGATCGGCGTCAGGAAGGTCTTCTTCTGGGTATCGAAAACCTCCACCCGGTTCAATCCCGAATTTGTGAGGTAGATCCGTCGCCGAGCACTGTCCAGGAGGATGTCCGACACCCCGTAGGTGCTCTGCGCGTTGATGGCAATCGGCATTACCGAGCCCGTGGAGACCGAATCGCGGTAGTTCTGGTAGACGTGGATGTTTCCCGGAATATTGATCGCCTCGGGAGAACTGACCAGAAAGTCCGTGGGGCCGATCGTGCCCGGATTTGTGCCAGCCGTCGGACTATAGGTGAAGTTGATCTGCGGCGTGCTGCCCGTGTTGACTGCCTGCGCAACCGGATTCGGTGTCGTGATGCTTGTCTGGGGAGTCGGCTGGGTCGGTATCGGGAACGGGAAGCCAGGAATCTGGACCTGTCCCCCTTGTTGCGGAATCACGTACGGCGCTACCGCTGCGGTGATCCTCCCCCGGCCCGTATTTGCCACCACATCCACAGCCGTTGTGCCCGCGAAAATATTGCACGTGTCCTTCGTCAGCAGTACCGACCGGGACTGGGGAACCGCCAAGGGTTGCTGGCTGATGGTGCCCACCGGCAGTGCGATGAAGCCCGAGTCCGAAATGGCGTAGATGTTGGCGCCAGCCGCATCGATCACCATCTTGCCCGCCAGGTTTTCCGGCATCTGGATGCCCATGCTGATCAAAAGGTTGTCTGGATCGTTCAGCAGCAGTTCCGTCGTATTCGCGCGTGTGGAACCGACGGGCGCGATGTTGAACGCCGCATAGAGAACGCTGCCGTCCGGCGAGAACACGCTGCCGCCCTGGTTGGCCTGCAGGTTGAAATTGCTCGCGTTGCCGTTCGGAAATACGAAGGGGGCGTTCGCCGTGTTCTCCTGCGCCAGAACCTGCAAGGTCTGGAGGTCGAACAGGACCGGGCCCGCCATGAATTTCGAGGCGTCGGGAGAAATGGCGATCACCGTGGACAAATTCGCCACCGTCCGGCTCCGCAGCACTGTCCCTGACGCGGTCTCGTACACGAACACCACACGGGTGTTGGCATTCGGCCCGTTCACTCCGACAATGAACTTGCCATCCGCCGAAACCGCCAACCGGCTGCGGAAGGAATTGTACGCCCGGTTTGAGGGCGGTGGCAGGACTGGAGGGGTGGCTGCGGGCGGCACCACGGAGACCGCCTGAATCGGGGCCAGGGCGGCTGATTTTGCCGGATCGTAGATCAGGAGCGTGTTCGCGTTGCCCCCGGTGGCCGAAACGGCGGTAATCAAGACCTTGCCGTCTGCTCCGACCGCGACACCTTCGGGGCTGGTCGGCAAGCCAATCCGGTTTACCAATTGGTTGCGCGTCAGATCAATGATGTCCAACGTCGAAGTGGAATAGGAGGTTACGTAGAGGGAAGTCCGGTCCTTCGAGATAGCCGCCGAGACCGGCTGGGCATCCGTGGCAATCGGCGTTGCAAAGGCACGCGTCTTGATGTTGAAGACCTCAATGCGGGCCAGACCACTGTTTACGAGGTAGAGAAGCGAGCGCGGTTCATCCAGCACGATATCCGAATAGGAAGCGCCGCCCGTCGGGGCGGTAACCGTGCCGAAGGTCGCTGCGGTTATCCCGTGGCAACACAAAAACAAGGCGAGGATCAGGAGCGGTATCGGACGCACAGTTCGCATTGGACTATCCATGATAACGCGGCCCAAGTTCAATTGGTTTACATCCGCCGTGTGGTCTTTACGATTTCGTTGCTTCCACCTCGGTGGCAACCACAACCGCCGATTGAGGGGACGGACCGGTCGAAAACATCGTGAAGAGCGGCTTGGTCTTGTTCTTCTTGTCCAGTACCGTCTGCATTCTCATCACGGCGACGTCCCCGGAGCCGTTGAACACTAGCCCGTACTCCTCGTCCGGCGTCATCAGGATCTGACCCGGTTCGCCCCCAACGTGGACCGACGCCGCCAGCTTCCTTGTTTCGATATCCAGGATCGTTACGTCCCCACTGGCAGGATTTGCCAGCAGCAACAAGTTCCGTCCAGCCGCAACCGCCATCCCGCGAGGTGTGCGACCCGCGATGATCGTCTGGTCCACTTCAACCTGGTAGGTATTGACGATGGCAATCGCGTCGTCCGGCGACCCGGTCACGAACATCTGGCCGCCATCCCCGTTGACTGCAAACCGTCCTGGCGCGAAAGGCAAAGTCAGCCGCGCGACAAGGGCACCGGTGGCCGCGTCCACAGCGACGATGCCTTTTACTGACGGCTGACCAACCAGAATCATATTGCCGTCTTTTCGAAAGAGGATGGGGCCCGCACCCGCTCCCGTCCTCGCAACACCGGAGACAGTGCCGCCCGGCAAAGCCACCCGGACCAGGCTGTCATCCGCCGCACCGGCAACCACGACCATGGAGTCCGTCAGGTCCAGCACTCCGGGCTCCATTGGCAGCGCGATTCGTCCGGTGATCCTGGCGCTTGCGGCATCCACCACAAACAAGGTATTCGGCTGTGCCGCCGCAACCACAATCCTGCGCCCGTCCGGAGTGACCGCAGCTGCCGAGATCCGGCCGGGAATGCCGACCGTGGCAGCGGGAACCAACCTGTCCATATCGATCTTGACCAGGGTCCGGCCCTCGGGACAGACCGCAAACACGGCCCTGCCGGCCACAAGAACCTGGGATGGCGCATGGTCCAGCGGAATCGTCAATACATGACGGAACTGGGACAGATCCGCCACCGCGATGCCGCGGGCACCGGCACTGGCGGTAAAGAGGCGGCCGGAGAACCTCGGCGCGAGTTTTCGGGAGCAGCCGGCGAAAACCATCGCCGCCGCGAACGTTCTACGGGTCAAGCCGAATCGTAGCATTTCCAATACGGCCCCCCAATGAAGCCGTTCCGCCTGCGGCTTCCCTGCAGTCAACTTTTTTATCGGTAGGGGTGAGAGGAATCTATTTTCCCCCGCACTCTATCGGGTGTACGATGGTTCCATTCCATCTTCTTGAAACGATTCGGAAGCCGGTGAAACGTGATTCGACAGCTTTGCTCCTCGGCACAGGACTCTAACAGCGAAACTGCCCGCACGCTCGGGCGATCAACGGTGTGGCTGCTGAGCCCACTCCTACTTGCCAGCGTTCTCCCGCGCGCCACCGCTCAAAACCTGATGCAAGGCGTGTCATCCCACGGTGCAATGCAACTTCTGGCTTCGGACTCGGCCATCCTCGAAATCGAGGACGTGAAGAAGGATCTCCCCTGTACCGCGACGCAGGTGAAGCCGGTTCTCGGTTTTGACCTCCGTTTCCACACTGGCTACGACATCGTTCTGCCCTTGCGCGAAATCTCCGGTGCCGGCGACCAGCTCACCATTCTTCTGAAAGTTACATCCGACGACGCCAAGGACTCCCCCGTCTACTTCTCCCAGCACTACACCGTGCCCGACATTGAGGAGGATGCCAAGGGCGACGCATTCCTGCAGGGGGGCTTCGACCTCGGCGAAGGCTCCTACCACGTGTCGTTCATGATGCGCGACCGCATGGAGCGGGTCTGCTCCCAAAATTGGGATCTCTCGGCGACCCTGCCTCCCAAGGACCAAGGCATCCGGACCGCCATCGCGCCCAAAACCATCGAAGCTTCCGAACGGGAGTTCTTCCGGGACGAGCCCCCGGTGACGCGGATCTCGCCCGAAGAACCCTTCAAGGTCAAGATCCTGCTCAATTTTTCCCCCCAACGCTCCGCAGCCGCGGCCATGCAACCCATCGACACCAGCGCCTTGGTCTCGATCCTGCGCAACATTTCGCGCGAACCAAAAATCCACCGTTTTTCGCTGGTCGCCTTCAACATGAACGACCAAAAGGTGGTCTACCGCCAGGACGATTCCGACAAGATCGATTTCCCGGAGCTGGGTAAGGCCCTCTCCAAGCTGAAGCTTGGTATCGTCGATTACAAGAAACTGGTGGACAAGCACAGCGAGACCGATTTTCTCGCCAAGCTTCTTCAAGACGAACTCGGCCCCCGTGACTCGGACGCGGTAATCTTTGCCGGTCCCAAGGTGATGCTGGACGAGCCCCTGCCCGCGGACAGTTTCAAGGAAATCGCAGCCTCCCCGTTCCCCGTCTTCTACATGAACTACATCCTGACCCCCGCACAGACGCCGTGGCGGGACTCCATTGGAACCGTCGTCAAGCGCATGCGGGGCTTTGAATACACCATCAGCCGCCCGCGCGATCTATGGAACGCCTGGACCGACATTATGGGCCGGTTGGCAAAGATGAAACTTGTAGCCACCGCTTCAACGTCCACAAAGTAGCGATGAAACTGAGCGTGAACGCGGCACTAAGATTTTCCGTGACGGCCCTTTGCTGGGTTGCCATTCTGTCCGCACAAAAATACACCGATCCCGACACCTTGGCCCCTGCATTTCCCACGCCCGAGTCGGTTGTCGACCGGATGCTGGAGTTGTCCGACGTGAAACCGGGCGAGGTCGTTTACGATTTGGGCTGTGGTGACGGTCGTATCCTGATTTCGGCTGCCAGGAAGTTCAACGCGAAGGCGGTAGGCGTTGAAATCCGCCGCGACATCGCCGAGGCAACCCAAGCCCGGATCGTATCGCTCGGGTTGACCGACCAAGTCAAGGTGATCCACGGCAACGCCCTCCGGACGAAACTGAGCGACGCCGATGTGGTGACGCTCTACCTGATGACCAGCTCGAACGAACGGCTGAAACCGGTCCTGGAACGGGACCTCAAACCGACAGCCCGCGTTGTCTCCCACGATTTTGAGATTCGTGGCTGGAAGGCCGCGAAGGTGGACACAGTTCTGGTTGGCGGCAGCAAACATATGATTTACGTCTACCGCATGAACGCCAAGTAGGGGTATTACCTTACGTTTTCCGGTTCTACCAGCCGGACCGGATACATCCTCCCGGGTCGATGGCCTGGCCAGCCGACCTCGAAAACGTGCTCTCCGCGTTTTGCCAGTGCAGTCGGCAGGTCCACTGTCAGTTCCCACGCATCTCCAACCCGTGCCGAGTGCATGGGCGCAGGACTCTCCCAAACTACGTTCAACTCCCCGTCCCTGTCTTTCCGGGAAAGCTTGACGGAACATTCAGCACCTGCGGCTCCCGGCGGTAGCACCAGCCGGAACTGTATGGTGGGTGCGTCGCCACCCAGCTCCAATCGCGCGGCCTGCTCGGTGCCCATCGAAACACCGCCCTGCAATCGGATGGATTTGCCGGTAATTTGTGCTGGTTTGCGAATGGTTCCGACGGCAACCATGGCAGTCGGTGCCGGATGGCGGAACACCCACACCAAGCAGACCGAGGCAGCCGCAGCCACAGCGAACAGGAAGCCCTTGAGCATGCCGCCCGGTGCCCGGCGAGTTTCCCGAGGCACCAACGTCGGCAATTGCGGGGCTGCGGCGGGCATGCTGGCCCGAACCTCCTCCACACGCTGCAGCAGCTCTGGAATCCTCAGGTAGCGGCCCTCGAAAAGGCCCCGTTCCACCGGTGACAGCCGACCGGCCAAATAGTCCTGGATCAATTCGGTTTCCACGGCCCGCAATTGCAACAGCACAGTGCGGTCGGTGAAATACTGCTCCTCGAGGGCATCAGCCTCGTGGGCATCCATGATTCCCAGTAAATAGTCTTTCACGGTCTCTATGATGGTATGACTTGGGAGCGCGACGCATTACAACAAAAAAGCCGGTACTAGCCCTAAATTTTGACGTGAGTCCGCTTTTTCTGCCAACCAACGATTTTCGCGAGTTTTCGGCGCGCCCGGAACAGTTGGACCCTGAGGGCTTCCACATTCTTAAACTCATCCGGAAACTCGTCGATGAGCTCATCGCCGGTGCAAACCGTTGAGCGGTTGGTCAGCCGCCACTCCAAGTCCGACAGTTGCTCGGACCCCAGCCGCATCGTCTCTTCGAGGTAAATGCTGGTTTCGACACCTTCCAAGCGGCCAATCCTCGCCGACGGTGCCGCAGTTTCGAAGTCCAGCGCGTCCATACTCCGACGCTCTGCGCTTCTGGCCAGTTCCGGTGCCACCTTCTTCGCGAAGCCCAGGCAAACGCGCAGAAAGTCCTCTTCCTTGTCGAACAAGTAGTCTTCGCGCCGAAGGACCGCAAGCAGGGTCGCCTGCGCCACCTCGTCTGCCCGCTCCACCCCCAGCCTTCGGCTGAAGAACATGAAGATGGCAGCCCTGGCGTGGGACCACAAGTCGGGCGGAACGTCTCTGCAGTTCATCAAAAATCCCTTCTGATCTCGTCCGACAGAACCGGTCTGCCAACCACAAAAAAGCTGCTCCAGTAGTACGGATCGCCGAACTGCGGATCTCCCGCCAACCGGCCCCGTGCCAGTCGCAGCGCGTGTTCCACCGTCTGGGGTTTCCGCCCCACCACACTACTATAAAACGTATCGAAGAATTGCGCCGAGGCACCCGCGTCCACTTTGGAAAGCGACATCACCAACTGCGACGCACCGGCTGCAAAAAAGCTTTGCGTAAAGCCCGCCAACCCCTCGCCGTCCACCATCTTGCCCAATGCCGATTCGCATGTTGAAAGCACCGCCGTGGAGCCGTTGAGCGTCAATCTGGCCAGATCCGCAGGATGCAGGTTGCCATCCACAGGCGTTCCGGTTGCATCCGCCACCAGCGACAGCACAATCCTGGACCGCTCGGGATATCGCTCGTCAATGATCGAGTGCGTCGAAAAGTACAGGAACGCATATTGCGCCACAGGCATTTTCCGCAAAGCCGACGGCACAGCCTCGAAGCCTTTCAACACCGTTAGCCGATTGGCGGGCACAATTCGTTTCAGTGCTTTCAACTCGGTGGCAAAGTAGAGCTGCTGCAGGGTCTTGTCCCCGGCGGCGCGCTTGGAGGCCGGCCTTGCGTCCACCCGCTCGTCCTCGGTGGAGAATACGGGATCCGCGAAGGCCAAAATATCCTTTGGAAAGGATGCGGTCGGGCGCGGTTTCATCCCCGATACGAGAAATGTGCCGGATGGCGTTTCTCCGAGATCCCGCTCCAGTCCGAGGTATCCGCCTTTCGGCCCGCGCAGCGCAGCCGTTGGAACCCGGTTCAGGCTGCCGTCCAAGGCGAATATGAGATGGCCGGGCAACTCGGCGTCGCCCAACTTCCCCAACAGCAGCGTCGACAAGCGAGCCCGCAGGCGCCCAAATTCCAACCGTGCCTCCGGTGATTTTGCCCTTCCGTCCGGGTCGTTGAGCAGTGCCACGAACCGGTCGGCCAGGGCATCCACCTCCTTCCGGGGAGGCAGGACCTCGGACTCGAGTCGGCCATCGTGCCGAAGCGTCCAGCGGTAGCTGGCGTTTTCGCCCAAGTGGTATTCAAGCAACATCTGTCAGCGTCCAGCCCCTGCGCGGCGATTTCCCCGATCGTCTTGGTGGTACCGCCCGCATCCCGCCGGGCCGCTTCCCGCGCCAAATCATTTCCAACAGCCTCGGATTGGTCCAATAGACTCTGCAGTTTCTCCGTCAAGCCGCCTTTCAGTTCCGGACGGGGCCTCTCCAACTGGCTGGAGACGTAGGCAATCTCCTTGTCGATCCCAGCCTTGGCCGCAGCCAACTCGCGCGTCCTGGGCGACGCCAACGGTCCCTCCGTCAGCAAGTCGAGCAAAGCCCGGGAGCGTCCCTGCTCTGCTGCCAGCAGTCCGCGGGCACCGCCATCAGCCCGGTCCGCCATCGCCAAGTCAACCAGAGTGTCGAAGACCGCGCGTTTCCGTGCGTAGTAAGTCGCACGCATCCCGGGGCTGGGGACATCCGACCGGACAGACTGGATCGCCGTGAGCGCTTTCTGCGCGGAACCCAGCGCTGACGCCCGGTCCCCCGCCGCCATCTCCGCCCGAGCCAACTCCAGCAGGCTCTCCGATGCCGCATCCCGCAGTCCAAGCTTCCAGCGGCTCTCGGCAGCCTGCACCAGCAACTTCCGCGCCCCCTCGGGATCCTTTCGCCGCATGGCATTCAGGCCCGATTGGTGCAGCAAGTTGCCAATCTCACGGGGATTTCCGGCTTTAACGGCGAAAGCCAAGCCATCGGCGAACGCCTTGCCCGCACCCTCAATATCCCCCTTGGCCATCAGGATTGCGCCCTTGGCACCGAGCAACTGCGCTTGCAAGGTAACACTCGGCGTCCTTTGTCCGGCGGCGATGGCCTGGGCGATGAAATCATCGGCTTCCCGGAGCCGTCCCTGTCGAAGCCGCAGAATTCCCCGACTCAGCTGGATCGTTGCCTGGGTGAAGTAGTCCTTCTTGTCCACGGTGGCCAGGGCTTCTGAAAAGCCGGCATATGCGGAATCGTAGTCCGCCAGGGCCAAATGGCATAGTGCCAACACATTTGAGGCTCTGGAATACGCCGATAGTTCCCGCTGACCCGCCAACAAGAGCTTCGCTTTTTTTAGCCTCGCAATGGCTTGCCGGTACTCACCGGCCTGATAATAGACCCAACCCAGATTCGATTGGGACTGGCCTTCCTGAACCGGCATGCGCAGCAAACGCCACTTGCCCGCTACCTCGGGAAGCATGGACAGCCCTGTCTGCAGGTCGCCCAGCCTTTGGGCGCAAAACGCAACGTTGTTTTCAGCCTCGGCCGCACACCTGGTGTATTTATCCTGGTTGCAGGTGTCCGCCGCTTCTTGGTACTCCGCACGCGCGGCTGCCAGATGGCTGCCGTTGACATCCGCATCGCCCAGCGCAAGCAGCGTGCGCCCGACCGCGGAGCGGTTCCCCAAATCCCGCCACACCTGCAGGCCCTTCTCCAGGTCGTCGTGTGTTCCGGAGATTCTCGCTTTGGTTGCCGCCAATTCTGCGGCAAAATATTTTTGACCCTCTTGTAATGGGAGGGTTCGACGACGCATGTATATAGCAGAGGCCACGGATGTTGCCGTTCTTGCGGGTAGCACTTGAACGTGGTAATCGCCCGGAATGAGCAGAGTCAATGTCTCCGGACCGAACTCGAATTCATCGACAATTTGGAGGGTGCCGCCAGCCGGACCTGTTACCGCGAGCTTCAAGTCGAACGGTTGCTCGACCTGAAGCTGTACGGATGCACCTGGTGCTACAGAAATCAAAACACAACTCGAAACAGGGAATTTGACCGGTGCCCTGTCTGAGACTGCCTTGTCCGGAAACCCGGGACAAACCCGTTGCTGTGCCGGTGCCACGGCAAGCACTAGGATGCCAACGGCTATTCCGGGTCGCATACCTGAGATTGTACCCGACGGAATTTGACCGTCACAAAGTTTATGTTGCGAACAGCAAGGCCTTTGGTCGTCCCGTTGGGCTCCTACCCTCCAGTTCGACCTCCGGCCTTCCTGCCGCGTGTTCGGACAGCGGATTACGGCGTGCCAGAGTCTTGCTGCACAATCGCGTCAACGATTGCAGCAAGAGCTATAAGGATGTCAGCCATATAGTCTCCTTTCTTCGCGGTCAAGCCCGTGTTGTAGGCTCCTAACCCACAAGCGAAGAAATCGAACCAGTGCGGCCAAAATCTTTTTGGTCCATGCGCGCGGACGCAACAAGAAAAGGGCCGGTCCCGGGTAACCCCGGAACCGGCCCTTTTAATCGACCCAGACTTACTTTAGTCTTTAGGCTGTACGACCGATAAACTGTCTTACATAGTCGTGGCTCTGGACCAGCGAACGTCGGCGCATATCCAAACTTCCCTCATACGCACGGTCCTCCACCTCCACGCAAACGGGGCCCGTATAACCCGTATCCCCCAGCACGGAGAAGAAGCGGCCCCAATCCACGTCACC
>CAITMP010000939.1 GCA_903893525.1 uncultured Acidobacteriia bacterium
CAGCAGCTACGGCACCATCTCCGACAAGCACCTTGCCGCCACCGGGTGGGACGTCACCGGGGCCCATGCCGTGCTGAATGTCGGCCCCCAGTTCTTCACCTTTACAAGGCCTGTGAAGGAGCATTCCGCCGGGACCAAGGACTTCCGTTACGAAAAGGATCTGGGACCCAGCCTTGCCAAACACGACGAAGCGGGCAGCACACCCTTGTTCAACGACGACCGCTACTACCTCTTCGGCATGCGCCAATTTCTGGACGCACCCGGCGAGTGGTTCTATGATTCCGCAGCCAAGCTGCTCTATTTCTACGCCCCCGGCGGCAAATCGCCCTCGGAAGGCGTCGTCGAAGCCAAGACCCGGCCGTGGGGCTTGGTGGCCGACGAGGATTCCAGCTATCTCACCATCGATGGACTTCGGTTCCGCGCCACAGCATTCAAGTTTGGTAAGGACCCCGGCCATCGGAGTGCACATATCGCGCTGTTGAACAGCACTGTCGAGTATGGTTCTTGGACTGAGTATGTGGGTGTCACTGTTGGTCCCCAGGCCGACCCGGCCTATCCCACCATGGAAGTGGACAACTCGGTTGTTGAAAACAACACATTTGCCTACGGCTCCCTGAGCGGCCTGTACATCAACGGCTTCGACAACATCGTCTCCAACAATGACTTCCACGATTTCTGCTACAGCTCCTCGCTCACCTATCCACCCCTGCAAGTGAGCCGGGCCACCCAGGCCATGGTGGGCAAGGCCGGCCGGACCATCGTCCGACAGAATACCTTCGCCCGCAGTGGCGGCATCCAGGTCCAAGTGGCACAGCGCGAAAACCAGGTCTACCTGAACGAGTTCCGGGACTCGTTCCTGGCCGCCTATGGTGGAAACAAGGATACCTCCGTCCTTTACACCCAAAACGTATTCTGCACGCGCACCCGTCTCCACCACAACTGGGTGCACGGCGGCTATTCCGGTACTCCTCCGCTCGAATGGGGCGGAGGCATGGGAATCCGTGGCGACGATAAAACTGCAGGCCTCACCATCGACCACAACGTCGTTTGGGACCTTGGCGCTCCCGGGATCATGGTCAAGAGCGTGGACAATCCCACCCCGGAACAGGCCAACGTCTGCGTCAACAACACAGTCTTCAACCACAGTGCGTACATTCCGGTGAAGGGGGCAATCCTGATGCAGTCCACGGCCAACAACCAGAACCGCTACAGCACCGTGGTGAACAATCTGGCGGATTCGATCCGGGGCTGGTGGTTCGCCGCACCGTTGGGCCAAATCGGGCAATCCAGCAACAATTCGGGAGCCTTCAACCCCGCAACGGATCTTGTGAACGCCTCGTGGCACGATTTCCGCCCCGTCGGGCCTTCCAGTATCGACGCTGGAACCACTGTGGCTGGAATCACCGGGACAGTGTTCGGCCGGGCACCGGACATCGGGGCTTACGAGTGGGGTGATGCAGTCTACTGGATACCTGGTCGACGGACGGAAAAGGCCAGCTTTCCCATCGTGCCCGATCATGCGGCCGCGGTACCTGCCGGGAGGGACGTCCTCATGTGGAAGCCCGCCTACCGGGCGGTTGGACATACCGTGTACTTCTCCAATTCCCCGGAAACCCTGGGCCGGTCTGGAAAGACCCTGCACGGCGAGGACAACGTGTTTGCGCTGCCCGTGCTCTCCAAAGGAACGGTGTACTTCTGGAGGGTTGACGCCGTCATGCCGGACCAAAGCATCGTCAGCGGAGACGTCTGGAGCTTTACCACGAAGTAGCTGCCGCTAGTTCTTCTTTCTCCTTACGTACTCATTCTGCTCCGGGAATTCCCGCCACAAGCGCTCGGCCTGTTCCTTCCAATCCCGGCTGCGCCCGATGTCCCCGTGGAGCCCGAACCACGCTGCCAAGGCCACTCTGGCGTCCGAGAGTTGCTTCAATGTCCCCAAATCCCCGGCGTTGCGAGACCACACGGACGCCGCCACGCGCTCGGCTTCCACCAATAGGTCCACCGCCAGCCGACTGTTGCCGGTCGCAGCCTCGGCCTGTCCCGATACCCCCAGTGCGCGCGCCAAAAACAACGACTCCAGGAAGTTGTTCGCGTCGCGCGCCGCGAATTCCCGCTGGGACGCCAGTGCCTCCCGTGCAATCGGCGCAGCTTCCCCCGCCTTCCCGTCCGCCATCAATTCCTCCGCCAGACGCCGCAGCGACCGCGCTCGCCTCGACGCCAGGAAGAACCCATGATTGCCGCCGGAAATTTGCTCGTCGAAGATCCTGATGGATTCCCGACCGTGCCGCACACCTGCATGGGGGTCGCTCAAGTGCTCCACCCATCCCAGTCTTCCCAATGCGATTGCCAAACTGGTTCTGGCGGACGCATTTCCGGGATCGGCCTCCGACAGCTTCCGTGCCTTCTCCGCGTATTCCTGCGCATATTTCAGGCATGGTACGGGTTCGTCATAGCTGGGCGCATCGTCGTTGCAATAGAGGTTGGTGCGCGATTGGGCCAGCAGCATGGCACTGCGCCTGTGCCTGGGATCGTTCGGTTCCAATCGGATCAACTCCCCTGTGACGATCTCATCCTCGTCGAGTGCCGCCCGTGCTTCATCCAGATGTCCTATCGCGTAGGACGAGGTTCCCAAGCGGGCTGCGGCCCGCTCCGCGATTGTCAAGGTTTGCACGGTCCGGCCTGTCGCCAACAACTCATGGGCCA
>CAITMP010000940.1 GCA_903893525.1 uncultured Acidobacteriia bacterium
CCAAGAGTTCCGGGTTGGTGGGGCGCTCGCCGCCGAAACCGAAGTTGCTGGGGGTATCGACAATGCCTGTGCCGAAGTGGCCCTTCCATATGCGATTGACCATGACGCGCATGGCGATCGGCTGGGCGAGGATCAAGTCGGCCATTTGCAACCGGCCGCTGCCTTGGTTCAACGGGATCGGTTCGCCGTCGCAGAACACACTGAGGAAGTGGCGCGGAACTTCGTCGCCCAAAGTCTCCGGGTTGCCACGGAGGGCCAGCGGGATGTTGACCGGCTTCTCGGCGTCCTTGACACCATGGATGAAGGGATAGGAGGTCTCCAGCTTCTTCCGTTCAGCCTCCAAGTCCGTCTGCAGGACTTTGATGCGGGCTTGGGATTCGGGACCCACGCGGGATTCGAGACCCCAGCCGCGGAACAGAAGGACACCCGGATTGCCCATGCGACCGTTCATCGGCATGGCATTTGGATCATCGGAATCTTTCAGTTCCCGTTGGAAAATCTCGGTCCAGAAGGAGTTCCGCTCGTCCGCCATCGATTTGAACTGGAGGAGCGCGCCGGGATTGAAATCCTTGTTTGATGTGAAATTGCTCGGCTTGTCGGTACGCTTCTTCGGCTTGGTGCCGTCGACGTCCTTGTCCGCGATGATCTTGTTTTCGACATCCAGCTCGTTCTTTTCGAGCATCACCGACACAATCTCCTCCTGGAACTTCTCGGCAAGCTTCTTGGCCTCGTCGGCGGTTCCGCCGCGCTTCATCATGGCCTGCCAGTCGTTCTTGAACTTGTACTTGTCGGTGGTCTTGCCCATGTACTTGACCCAGCGGTCCAGAAGCTCGAAATCCAAGCGGCGGGACTCCACCACCTGCGAAGCCTCCTTCTTGGTCTTGCCTGTTACTTCGAAAACACCTTGCAGGTAGCTAGAAGTCTGGTATACAAGGGTGCGCGAAAGTTCGGCGGCGAGGTTGGTGTTCATCTCGCCCAGCATCTTTTGCTTCACATCGACTGCGTCCTGAACGCGGATATAATCCTCCACCACCTTCTTGGGGGCGCGGGGGTATTCCTCGTAAATGGTGTTGTAGAAGACGCCGGCCAAGGCGTAGTAGTCGGTCTGGGGAATGGGATCGTATTTGTGGTCGTGGCAGCGGGCGCACTGGACGGTCAGGCCGAGGAAGCCGCGGGTAACGACATCGACACGGTCGTGGCGCTCGTCGGCGCGGGTGACCTCGTAGGAGCCGTTGTCGTAATACCAGGGGCCGAGGCCGAGGAAACCGGTGGCGGGCAGCATCTGGGTGCGGACTTTCTTGTCCATCAGGTCGCCGGCCAACTGCGCTTTCACGAACTGGTCGTAGGGGATATCGTCGTTGAAGGCTTGCACGACCCAGTCGCGGTAGGCCCAGGCGTTCGGATAGGGGCGGTAGCCGCGGGGATTGGGGTTCAAGCTGCGGTAGTCGTCCTCACCGTAGCGGGCGACGTCAAGCCACGCGCGACCCCAACGCTCCCCGTAATGGGGGGAAGCGAGGAGACGGTCCACAACCTTCGCGAAGGCGTCGGGTGTGGTGTCCTTCTCGAAGGCGCTGTATTCGTCGTTGGTCGGGAGGAGCCCGGTCAGGTCCAACGTGGCACGGCGGAGCAGATCGTGCTTCGACGCCGGCGTGGTGGGGCGGAGGCCTTCCTTTTCGAGACGGGCGAGAACAAAACGGTCGATCTCGGTCTTGGCCCATTTGGCGTCCTTGGGCGCGGGCACGGGTGGATCGGACAGGGGCTTGAAGGACCAGAATTGGCGGCGCTCGGGGGCGATGACGTATTTGCCACCGGCACTTGCGGGGGCGGCGGAAACTGCTGCGGCTGGCCAGACGGCACCTGCCTTCACCCAAGCTTCGAGGTCCGCGACCTCGGCGGGCTTCAACTTGCCGCCGGGAGGCATTTTCAAATCCGGATTGGACTGCTTGACGGCCTTGATCATCAAGCTGTTGTCTGGATCGCCGGGATTCAACGCCGTGCCGCGCTTGCCACCGGCCTTCATCGCCGCGAGGCTGTCGAGGCGCAGCCCTCCCAAGGCGGAATTGGTGTGGCAGCCGAAACAGTTGTTGGCCAGAATGGGCCGGATCTTGTTTTCGAAGAAATCGGGACTGGACGCGTCTGGGGTTTGAGCGTGCAGTGTCGAGAGCACAGCAAAGGAGAGGGATGCGACGGCAAATTTCAATCGAGACATAGGCCCTTCAGGCGAAGATTCGAGTCAGCGTGGCGAGGCACGCGGAGAAGACGCAATTATGCCGACGTGGCAATCCGGACTGGGAGGGGTTGACGGAGGACCCGGGCACACATAGCCAAGGAGTTCGCTGCGGGGAAGTCAAGAGACACTTCGGACGCACGGGGAACTGTTCGAACGGTAGCATAAAGAGCGAGAACAAGTCAATGTCACCCGGAACCCAGCAACGGGCTATACTGAAAGCGTCCCGTCCCGTAAAGCGCTCCTCGTCGGAGTTGCATTCCCCAACCCCAGTCCGGCACCGCCAATTCAAATTTCATAGAGGTATTCGCCATGCGTGTATTCATTGGCTTGATCGCGATTTTCGGGTCTGTGGCATTTTGCCAGTCTGCAGCGGCTGACGGAAAGGCCGCGTCCAAAGGCAAGACGGCAGCCGTGGTTGCCGCGAAGCTCTCCGCTCCAAAACAAGGCGTGAAGACGCCCGGAGTGCAGATTCCATTCGCCCAAATCAAGGCCGAGGCCACTCTTGCGACGCCCGACAAACCCACTTGGCTCTACTTCGCGGCGCAAGGTCCGGGGGCGCTGTATGCACCCGCCGTCGACAAGGTGTTGAAGTTCGAAGCCAAGGGCAACACTGCGGTTGACCCGATCCCCGGGGTCAAGAAACCCTGCGGCGGCATCGTGAACGCATTTACCAGCCTTTGGGTGCCATCGTGCGGCGACGGAGCACTGCTCCGGCTCGATCCGCGCTCTCTGAAGGTAAAGGCCACGATTGCGACGGGCACTCTCGACGTTCGGGGCTCCATCGCGGCGAGTGCCGACAGCATCTGGCTGATGACAGATGCCAAACAAACCATCGTCCGCATCGACCCCGACCAAGATTTGGTCGTTGGCGAAATGCGCGTTCCCGCCGGATGCCACAGCATGACATTCGCCGAGAACGCCCTGTGGTTGGTGTGCCCGGAACAGAACAAGATCTTGAAGATCAACCCTGCGACCAACTTGGTGGACAAACGGATTGATGTGGGCGCAAAGCCTGTCGCGCTGGTGTCCGGTCAAGGTGCCTTCGGGGTGCTGTGCGTCAAGGAAGGCAAGATCGACCGCATCGACCCGAAGACGGACAAGGTGACCAAGAGCATTGATCTGGGAGTGCCGGAGGCTAAGGGCGCAATGGCCTTCGGGGAGGGATTCCTGTGGGTGACGATGGACGGCTTTCCGTTGACTCGAGTGGAGCTGACCGACGAGAAGGAAAAGGTCGCCCAGCAGTTTTGGGGAGAGGGCGGCGGGGGTATCCTGACGTCCGCCGGTGCCGTTTGGCTGTCAAATCTGAACAACGGGACGGTTTCGCGGATTGACCCGAAACTGGTCCTGGCCACCCTCGCAGAGTAAGGCGCGCCGAACAGCAACTGGAGTCCAAACACATGAAAATCAATCGCTTCCTGCAAGTCTCGGCGGGTTTCCTCGCCGGAGCATGCGCACCCTTCCTCCTGCTGCAGGCGCAACAGGAACAGGCACCTCCGCCAGCGGACGGCCAGCCACCCATGCAAAAGAAAAAGGGCGGCAAACGGCCTCCCCCCCCCGGTGTGAGCACTCCGGGCGTGAAGCGCGAAATGACCACGCTGACGCCGCTCGCCGTGTTCACCACGGGTGGCACTCCGGATTGGCAGGTCCTGACGGACGATGCGGTCTGGGTGTCGAACGGTCCCACCAACACGGTGCACCGTCTGG
>CAITMP010000941.1 GCA_903893525.1 uncultured Acidobacteriia bacterium
ACAGGACACGGCCCGAGACGGTTCCGGCGGTGGCCGGATCGACATGGGCTTCCGGGAGACTGGCGTTGGTTGCGACCGCAGGGGCGGTTTCGTTTTTCGGGCCACTCCCGCATGCCGCCAGCAAAAGCAGGGGGAGGAGAGCCAGAGGGCGTTTCAAGTTTTATTTTCGCATAGGGGCGGGGGAGGGGGTTTGGAATCCGATGGATGTGCAAATCTTCCATGACGTGGAAGATTTGCATGCGAAGATAAAAGTGGATGATTTCCCGGAATGCATTGGGATCGGTGCGGGAGGCGCTATCAAGACAGGCTGCGGTCGCGTTGATTGGTCCGCGGCAGGTGGGAAAGACCACGCTGGCACACACCGTCGCGGATGGCCAGCCCTCGATCTATCTCGATCTTGAGGCTGCCCAGGATCGCGCGAAGCTCGCGGATCCGGTCTTGTTTTTCAGCAACTATGAGGACAGATTGGTGGTGCTCGACGAGATCCACCGGGTCCCGGAGTTGTTTCCCGTCTTGCGGGGGGTGATCGACCACGGGCGGCGCCATGGCCGGCGGACTTCCCGGTTCCTGATTCTGGGTTCGGCTTCGATGGATCTAATGCGGCAGTCGGGCGAGTCCCTGGCCGGGAGGATCGCCTATGTGGAGATGGGTCCGGTCACTGTGCCGGAGGCGATTGCCGCTAATGGGGACACCGGAAGTCTGTGGGTTCGTGGTGGATTTCCGGACAGCTTTCTCGAAACGTCGGACCGCAGGAGTCTCGACTGGCGGCGGGACTTCATCCGCACCTATTTGGAGCGGGATGTTCCCATGCTGGGTCCGAGAATTCCCGCCGAGACGTTGGAGCGACTCTGGACAATGCTCGCGCATGAGCAGGGGGCCGTCCTGAATGCGTCGAGGCTGGCGACGTCCCTTATGACGAGTGCCCAAACCGTGTCGCGGTATTTGGATTTGCTGGTGGATCTTCTGCTGGTCCGCCGCCTCCTGCCGTACCACGGCAATGCGGGCAAGAGGCTTATCAAATCGCCCAAGGTGTTTATACGGGACAGCGGGATCGCGCATGCCCTGCTGGGCATTCCAGATTATGCGGCGCTTGTGGGACACCCGGTGGTGGGCGGAAGTTGGGAAGGCTTCGTGCTTGAGAATTTGCTGGCAGCGGCACCGCCCAGAACAGTTCCCAGTTTCTACCGCACGGCAACGGGCGAGGAAATCGACCTTGTGTTGGAAATTCCAAGCCACGGATTGTGGGCGGTCGAGATCAAGCGCAGTGCTTCGGCACGGCCGGAACCCGGATTCCACCGTTCGTGCGAGGCGTTGAAGCCTGCGCGCGCATTCGTGGTGAACGGGGGGAGCGACCGCTATCCGTTAGGAAATGGGGTGGAGGCGCTGGGGGTGGCGGAAATGGCGGCGTTGTTGGCGCAGTTAAATTGACTGCGAAACCCTGTCCTAATTTTCCTGTGGTTTCCGCTAGATGGAATAGGGCTGTCCCACATCGTTGGGCAGGACGGCCCAATCCAGAAAGAGGAAGAACTGAACGTGGGAAAGAACATAATTGCCGTTTGCCTCGCCTTGGCGGGCACGGGGGGATGGATTACCGCATCCGGGCAAACCTGCTCCGGGACACTCAAACTGCAAGCGACACCTTCTTCGCTGAAACCTGGTGCGAAGACAACCCTTTCGATCGATACGGTGGGTGAATTTACTGACCTCCAAGCCACCGGAATGACATGCGACAAGGACTCGAAAACCTGTGTCTCCCCGACCGCGCTGGCAAAGGACTTGGCCTTGAAGGGTCCGACTGAAATCACCGCTTCGTTTACGAAGGACGGCAAGGCAGACTGCGCAAAAACCGAGGTCCTGCTTGGCAGCGCTGGAGCGTGGGAAGGCCGGGCGATCATCGGGTACCACCAAGCCGGAGCCGCGTCTTCGGCCTTCGCACAGAACGTGACCGTGGACGTTTACGTCGTGCGTCCGCTGATGAGTGACAGCAAGGTCTGGCAGTCGAAATGGAATACTTGGGGGAATGTCCGGATCGCCAGTGCCCCCCGTCAGTTGAACACCCCGGCAGTGGATTTAATCGCAAGCTTGGTGAATCCCAATGCGGATAAGAATCCACTCAAGACCAACGTCAACGAACTGGCTTTGGCGGGCGAATTTCAAACGGGCATCGAGTACAATTTTCTGATGCGGCACGGCCACGTGAACAGCCTCGTGGGATTTTTTGGTGCCACAGGGGCGTTCCAATCACCCGCTACCAACGCGTCCATTTATGAGACACCCAAACCAGCATCGCCCCAGGCAACGGCCTTTGCGGCCGCCTACCCAACTGTCAAGAGCGACTACGTTGCGTTTGTCAATCCGGACCGGGATCGGTTCTACCGGATGTGGGGAATCGGGTACCGGTATTCGCGGTTCCATCAAACCGAGGGCCACGAAAGCCCGCAAACGTACACCGTCACGCTTGGCCAGGACGAAGCGATCACGGGAGGACGGTTCAGCAAGCCCGTTCTGAGGGTTGAAG
>CAITMP010000942.1 GCA_903893525.1 uncultured Acidobacteriia bacterium
GCCTGTGGTCTGGATGGTGGATTGGAAGAATCTGCGTCTATCCATAAATGGAATCCTCGAAGCCCCTATCGTATATCAGAGAATGCGGTCGGGCGCAGTATGGTGTTCGAGATGTTCGAAACGATGTCGGCGTCCGAAAGGCCTGGAGTGGCGCGCAGCTTGAGCCACTCGGGGTCCGAGCCGAATGCCTTCCAGACTCGGTCACGTGCTGCCAAATCGTCGTAGGCCAGCATATAAGTGAGGTGGGGCAGGGAACTGCCAACGATGGCCTCCCCGAAGAAGACCGGATTCATCCCCAGGCGCTGGAAGATCTGCATTTCGCCCTTGTTGAACATTTCAATCTTCTTGGCGAGCGATGCCGCATCGTTCGATTCATAGGTGCGGAGTTCGAAGATGTGCCCGCCACCGTCGCGCTTGGGTGGAAGCTTCAATTCGGGCATCGCCTCGAAAGCGCGAAGAATGGTCCGCTCATACCGGATGAAGCCCTTGTATGTCCCCAGCTTTGCGTCGATTTTCTCGGCGTCTGCAAACGACGAGTAAGTGAAAAGCATTGTGAGAAACGGGGACCCCTCGCCCACCACCGGGTTGAAGGCCCCGAAAGGGCCCTCCAATCCCGCCGGTTTTGACGTAGGCATGGCGTTCGTGACGCCATTCCGGAGTTGGTAGCGACGGATTTCATAGTACTGCCGCTTGGTCTGTGCGTCCACTGTCATGGCTGCCAGCGCTCCCCCGATGGTTCCGATTACGGTCCGTCTAGTCATTACTTCGACACCGCGATGTTTACGGAGTTGCTGACAGCGCCGCTCACCTTCACCTGAACCGGGATGGAGGCGGCCGGAATCAGGTCCGCCGGGATTTTCACGTTGATCTGGTAAAGGCCCACGAGGCCAGGAACGAGGCCGGTGAAGAGCGAGTCGGCATAGGTGACGCCATTGACAAACAGTCCGCCGAACGAGACATTGGCCCCTGCGATGGACTGGGCTGCTCCGGCGGCACCTTCAGTCGCTCCGGGAGTCGTTTGGCCGAATCCGACACCGAACATGACGATGATGTCGCCAGGCTTGGCCGGGCGGCAGTTGCAGCCTTGGATCGCATTGACCGGCCACGTCAGGCTTCCGTCCAGATTTACGAAGATGCCGTAGCTTCCGGCGGCAGTCGCGACCGGGAGCAGCTTCGGGGCACTCGCGACCACGTTCACTGCCCGGATGTTGCCTGTGGTTGCGCCGGAGTTTACCTGCACCGTCGCGATTTGGCCGGGAGTCAGCGAATAAGGCACTTGGAAGTTGATCTGGCCGGACGAGACAAAGAACAGGGGGGCCGGAACACCGTTGACCAGAACCTGCACGCTGCTCAAGGAGGTCGCCAGAGGCACTGTTGGTGCAACTACGGTTGACGGGGCCAATTGGGTTCCGAAGATGGCGACGATATCGCCCGGTGCCACGCCGTCATTCTGGTAGTCACCAATGTTGACGATGCCTCCCGCGTTGATCAATGGAGTCGGAAACGCCACAGTCAGTTCAACTGGAATCGTGACCAATGAGGAATTCGCGGCGTTCGATGCAATCCCGATACTGCCGGAGTATACGCCCGGTGCCAATCCTGTCGGGTCCGCCGAAATCTGGACAGTATTGTTTTGGACCGTGGCTGACAGGAATTTGCTCGCCGAGGTTGCGGTGGCACCAGTGACGGACAGAGTTCCGTCGCCAAGGTTGAAGAAGCTTGCACTTCCGACAGCCTTGCCGCCTCCCTGTGGACTGGATAGCCGCACGGTAGCGTTTGCGCGGACCGTATCAATGATCGGCGCTGTGGTGACATTCAATGTAATGTTGATGGTCTTGTTTTCGGCTGCAATGGACGAGCCTGTCAGCTTGACTGTTCCTTGGTACGCTCCAGCCGTCTGCCCGGTGCGTGCGGTTCCCTGAAGGATCCACGGCACGCCGAGGTTTACGATTCCTAGGGTGCCGCTATTGAACGAGAGCCAGTTGCCGCCGGAAGTAGTGGCGACAGTCGGCTGGATGCCGGTTCCGCTGGATTGCACGGCAATCGTGGCCTGGGGGAACGGATCGCCCGACGGCGTCACATACAGATTGATGGAATCGGGCACGCCTGTGGTATCCACCGTTACCATGATGTCCTGCGGGGAATCGATGGCCTTGGGATCGGTCAGGGTAATCCACTCGGTGTACTTTCCCGGAGTAAGCGGCGAGGAATTCAATGCAATGCTCACTGGATAGCAGCCACCGGTCGCCGCCCCGCACGCCACCTTGGCACCAACCGTTGCCGCGAGCCACGAGGCCGAGGAAGTCGCGGTCAAGCTGAGAGTGCCATCGCCCAAATTGTAGGCTTGGACTGTCTGCGTCGGGCCGTTGCCGCCCCGCAATGTGTTGATCGGACCCACCGTTGTTGCCGACAGACCCAATCTTGGTGCCGCCATGGCAGGTACAGCGAGGAACAGCAGTGCAGGGAGTGCCTTCAGTGAATTGCGTTTGAACGTCATATGTTGTGCTCCGTCAGAGTTGCGCTGCAGTAGTTGGGGCAAGTTGATGGCCATTCTTCCTAGTGGGCGAAACCCAGCTTGACCAGCGTCGCAGCTGGTTCCTTGTCTTCAAACTGCAGCAGGATTGCCTTGGAATAACCGTTCTCGATGGCAACTCCCGCCGGGGGTAGGTCGAAAGGGAAGAGCTTCTTCATGGCCTCAAAGTCCTTTGCCACGGGCCCTAGACCGGTCAGCCCGGCTTTGCCCATGAACCATCCGCCGAACTGGGGATTCTCGGTCGGGATGCCGATAAACTTGGTGTCGCCCCACTTCATTGCCGCAAGCTTTCGTCCCGCCTCGAGGCAATGCATGCACTGGGGGTTGAAGAAATAGACGAAAACCTTACCCTCGCTGATCGGTATGGACTTGCCATCCATAGTTGTGAGTGCCACCGGAGCCTTGGTCCCCGTATGCCGCGTCGCATTGATCCCAAAGGAGACTCCGGCGAACACAACCACCGCCCCGAGCACCGCCAGCGCGGAACGGAATCCGCTGGATGGCCTCCCCCAAAGGCCGGCGATGATTGCCAGGAGCAACAACGCGCCGTCCCCGGCGAAGAATCCCGGTCCTACGGCACGCTTCAGCCATGGAAAGCATGAGCAATCGGCACCGCGCAGTTCCGTGTAGTGGATTCCGATGAAAATCATGAATGCGCATAGCAGGAGGCTCGTGATGACGGCACCCCAGCGTCGGAAGATCGGTACCAGGAGCATGACCCCAGCCAAAGTCTCCGCAATCCCGAAAGCCACCGCTCCGGCGAGGCTCAACGATTCAGGCACCTTCGCCTGGGCGAGCTTGACTGCGGCTCCCTGAGGGTCCGTAATCTTCCAGAGCCCGGCGGCGAGGAAGAAGATTGCCACGATAATCGCGGCTGTCCAGCTCGATACCGTCTTCCAAGTGCTTTGTTCCGGCAAGGTCGTTTCCATCATTTCCAATCTAGCCGATCATAAAGTGCCGTCTGTCGCTCTCCAATTGAGCGCCAGTCAAACTCCAACGCTTTTTGCCGCGCACGCACTTCGATGCCGGGCTGGTAATTGCAAATCAGCGACGCCATTTGGTGTGGATCGTCCGCCACAAACACATCTATCCCGTGCTGCAGATCCAGGCCGTTGATCCCAGCCTTTGTGGAAACCACTGCCTTGCCCATCGCCATCGCTTCGAGGATCTTGATGTTGGTGCCCGCCGATGCGGTCAATGGCGCAAGGACAATTTCGGCGCGACGATAGGCCGGGCGTACATCGGACACAAATCCCTCCAGCTCGATGCCCGGCGCATTCAGATCGAGCTGTACGCGGTGCCGGTGGAATTCGAGGAAGTACTCAGGGGTCCGCCCGGCGATTATGTGGAGAGTGTACCCGGGACCCAGACTTGGCCAGACGCGCTTGAGGAAAAACTCCAATGCAAGAAGGTTGGGCAGGTGGGCGAATGATCCGATGAAGAGTAGCCTGCGCGGTTCTGCCGGCTGGTCTGAAGGCTCGAAACGGTCGCAATCGACCCCGTTGGGCAAAATTTCGGCCCATTTTTCGCCTACCAGAGCATCGGAGTCCTTGGCCGACATCACTGCCACACAGTCGACGGTAGGCCAGGCGGCCTTCTCGAACCGCTCCCACTTCATCGCCTGTTGCTCCAGTTCCCACCGGGCCGAGCCGGACTCGGTGCTGGCCGCCAGCAATTGGTTTTGAAGATCAAATGTGATGTCGTGCTCAACAAGGATCGTTCTTGCGCTGCCGTACTGGCCTGCGTATTGCGCCATCCAAGTGAATTCCAGCTGCACCACCGAAGGCGTCCACCGGTGTGCCGTTTGTTTTAGGCAAGCTCGAAATGTGGCTGATTCGAACTCCTCGACCACGTCAGGGCGTTCCGTGTCCTGTTTGTAGTGGCTGCGGTGGCGACGCACCATGACAACCTCCACGCACAAATCGAGAAGCTCCTGCGGCGGCGTTGCGAGTTCATCGCAGAAAGCCACCAAAATCAAGTCGGAGGTCTTGGCAGCCTCGCGCATCAGGTTGTAGATGCGGACCGCGCCTCCGTGCGAAAGGGGGAAGGGAAGGCACGGACTAGCAATCAGCACTCTGCGTCGATTGTGGGCTGGAATGCCGGGGAAGGCCGCAAGGTCGCCGTTGCCGAGGGCCAGAATCTCGTCGTCGGTCAGCAGGCCCGCGCTCTGGGGTGGCCGAGCACCGATTCGGGGGATGTCCCGCAACGCATCCAGCGCGGATTCCTGTCCCTTGGCGGCCAGCAATTGCAGTCGGCGGATAGCCTCCGTCCAAAGCTTGTCAAACAGTGTCGGCGATCCGACTGCATGGATCAGAAATCGCAGGTAGTTACGCTCGACGAAAAAGTCCAGCTGGCGCGGAGTGAAAAAGCGTGAAGTAGTCGCGCGGTGGCGGTGTTCGACGCGGGCTCCGGCGCAATATACGGAGGGCCAGCCGCGGGCCCAGGCCCGGTAGCCGAAGTCCATATCCTCCACGTAGGCGGGGTCGTAAACTTCCGAAACGCCTCCGATCCCGCGCAACTTCTCTGTGTCGAAGAGCGAACAACCGCCGCTGCCGTAGAAGACCCAAGTCAAATCCTCGCCGGGAAGGGGGTCATCGCAACGGACCGGAAAGTCGAGAGTCTCCTCGCGCCTCCAAACCGCCTTGCCGGTTTCCTCGCGGCGAATTCCGGGGGGGAAGAAGATCTGGGCGGTGGCGCAAAACAGGTCCGGCACGTGGCGGAACGCATTCTCCAGAGCCTCGACGAAGCCCGCTTCAACCACCATGTCGTTGTTCAGGAGCAGGATGTGCGTGTGTCGGGCCTTGGCGATTCCAAGATTCACGGCGCGGGCAAACGAAAGCGGCGTAGTCGAATGGATTGTGCGGATCCTGGGATATTCGCGGGCCAGCCACTCGACAGTTTCGTCGGAAGAGCCGTTGTCGACGACGATCACCTCCCCCCGAGTCAACTGGGGGAGTAGCGGCGGCAACATGGCGGCGATCAATTCCCGCCCATCCCTGCTGGGAACTACAACGGAGACGCCGGGCTGTAACGGCGATTCTCCGGGCAGGGCTTTGGTGCCCGCAACCTTCCTGAAGCCGCTAGCAGCTTTCCCGTATGCCTGCGCGAGTCTGGCTCGGACGGGAATCTCCGCTTCCGAAGGATTGGCCAACCGGTCCAGCCATTTCCGACCACGGCCTCCTTCCGCAAACAGGCCTTGAATGGATGCTGCCGAGTAGCGGAGAAACTGGCGCGGCAGGGTGCCCGGGTTCATCGCGGTGTCATAGGCCACCAGAGTTGTCGGTGCCAGCGATGCCGCGAGGAGCCGCATGGGTGCCAGCGCGGTTCCATCCACCAACACCAACGCTGCCTGCGCAATCTTTGCCCCACCCAAGGCCGCACGTATGGCC
>CAITMP010000943.1 GCA_903893525.1 uncultured Acidobacteriia bacterium
CAGGTGAAGCTGGTGTACTGCGATACGGGATATACCCCCGATCAAGGCACGACTTCGGGAAGCCAGTCGCACATCGCGGAATTCGGCCCGTCGGGGCTGCGTTCGGCTTTGGCAACGGCCCGCCAGGCGTTGTTGCAGCTGGCCGCGCAGTGGTTTGACTCCACTCCGGACCAGTTGGTGATCAAGGACGGCGTGGTTTCCGTGAAATCGGATGCGACGCAGTCGATCAGCTACGGCGAGTTGGTGAAGGGCGCCCGGTTCAACTTGGCGATTGACAACAACGCCCCGCTGAAGGACCCGGCCACGTACACGGTCCTGGGAACGTCCGTTCCGCGCATGGACATTCCGGCCAAGGCGCTTGGTACCCACACGTACGTGCACAATGTCCGGTTGCCCGGTATGTTGCACGGTCGCGTGGTGCGGCCCCCGTTCGTCGGTGCGAAGGTGATGAGCGTGAACCAGGGGTCGGTCGCGTCACTGCCAGGCAAGGTTCAAGTTGTGGTTGTGAAGGATTTTGTCGGCGTAGTTGCCGATACGCAGTGGCATGCGATTCAGGCCGCAGGGTTGCTGGATGTGACTTGGTCGGCGGGCGCAACGCTGCCGGACCAAGCCAGTCTGTACACGTGGATGACGCAGCAGCCGTCGGCCGACACGATGGTTGTGGATACCGGCGACACCGAAACCGTAATGGCATCGGCGGCGAAGACGTTCAGCGCGCAGTACTTGCATCCATACCAGATGCACGGGTCGATCGCGGGTTCGTGCGCGGTGGCCGATGTGCGCGGCGGGACGGGTAAGACTGCGACGGCGAAAATCTGGTCGCCGACCCAGGGTGTCTATCCGCAGCGTGACAGTGTGGCGGTGGTTTTGGGCATTCCTGCGGCCAACGTGCGTGTCATTTATGTGGAAGGTTCCGGTTGCTACGGGTTGAACGGCAACGACAGCGTTTCCTATGACGCGGCATTAATGTCCCAGGCCGTGGGCAAGCCCATTCGTGTGGTCTACTCGCGCCGCGATGAAATGGCGTCGGGCGAAAGCTACGGACCTCCTTTCGTGGTGAATCTGAAGGCAGGCGTGGACAAGGGAGGCCAGATGACTGTCTGGCAATACGACTCGTGGACCACGACGAAGGGCAACCGCCCCAATGCGACGACTCCGGGCAACATCATTTCCGGTGCGTTGGCGGGCTTTGCGACGCCGCCGCTGGTTCCGGCCGCGGCTCGGACTCCAACCACGTTCTCCAACAACGGCAACAGCCAGAGCAGCTACATCACCGGACAGATTGCGGGCGCTCCGCCGCAAGGCACGGGCACGGTGGCCAGCCAGCGGGTCCTGACCCGTTCGGTTGCGTCGCCGTTCTTCACCGGACCGCTGCGCTCGCCCGCCCGTTTGCAGAACACGTTTGCAAACGAGTGCTTCATGGATGAGATTGCGGTGGCTTTGGGCCAGGATCCGGTTCAATACCGGCTGCGGCACCTGAGCGATCCCCGCTTGATTGCCGTGGTGAACGCTGCCGCAAGCGCTGCCGCGTGGGTCTCGCGCCCGTCTCCGAACGTTTCCATCATTCCGAACGCCAAGGTGAGGACCGGTCGCGGCATCTCCTGCGTTCTCTATGAAGGAAACAACGGCTACAGCGCGCTGGTGGCGGAAGTTTCGGTCGACATGACGACGGGTGTTGTGACTTGTACCCGTTTCGTGACGGCGATTGAAAGTGGTCCCATCTCCAACCCCAACGGAATGATCAACCAGACCGAGGGCGGTGTCATGCAGGCCATGAGCCGCTGCCTGAAGGAACAGGTGAAGTGGAACGCAAAGTCGGGCATCATCACGACTTCGGACTGGAACTCCTACCCCGTTTACAACTGGGGCGAACGAGTTCCGGTGCTGAAGACCGTGCTGCTGAACAACCTGAAGGTTTCGCAGACCGGCGCGGGCGAATGCTCGATCACGCTGTCGGCTTCGGCGATCGGAAACGCGATCTTCGATGCGATCGGCGTGCGGATCCGGCAGATCCCGTATACTCCAGCAACCGTCCTGGCCGCGATCCAAGCGGCGAGCGGCAAGTAGGGAGTCGGCGAACACTTGGGAAAACAATTGGTGTGTGTGGCGGCGCTGCAGGGATTCGTCCTTGCGGCCGCCGCTTTTGGGCAGGCGGCGAAATTTGAACCACGGGCGACGATTCCGGTGATCACGTCCGTGGTCAACAGCGCGTCGGGGCAGCCCGGGATTGTTTCCGGCAGCTGGGCCACAATCTACGGCACGGGTTTGTCCAACACGACGCGGGTGTGGAACTCGGGGGATTTCATCGACGGCAATCTACCGCCGCAGATGGACTTTATCTCCGTGACCGTGAACGCCCAGCATGCGTTTGTGGAGTACGTGAGTCCCACGCAATTGAATATTCTGGTGCCGGACGACCCTACAGTGGGGCCTGTTGCGATCCAAGCCTATGGGCAATTGCTGCAGAGCAATTTCTACTACGCCAACAAGGTGGCTGCCCAACCGGCGCTGTTCACGTTTTCCGCCAAGTACCCGGCGGCGGTGCATTTGGACGGCGGTTTTGCGGGGCCGGCAGGCCTGATTGCCGGAGTTGCGACGACACCGGTGCGTCCGAATGAGACTGTGGTGCTCTTCGGTACTGGATTCGGCGTGAGCAGTCCGGTGATCCCAACCGGAATGCTGTTCAACACAGCGGCACCGATTGCCCAGAACGTCACCGCGACAGTTGGCGGCGTGGCGGCGACAGTGAAGGGCTATTTGATTTCGCCGGGCTTGTACCAGTTCAACCTCACAGTTCCGAACTTGGGTGACGGGGACGCTCCCGTCGTTGTGACCTTGGCTGGTATCAGTACCCAGGCAGGATTGACCCTTGCAATAGCAAAGTAGCTCCGGCTGACGGGGTCGGGGATAATCGGTAACATGCCTAATCCAGACAGGCCTGGTCCCGACAGGCCCGTTCCAATTGTGCAAGTGGATGCTTTTGCCGCCAAGCCCTTCGGTGGGAATCCGGCAGCCGTGTGTGTGTTGCCCGAACCCCGTTCCGACGAGTGGATGGCGGCAGTGGCAGCCGAAAACAACCTTTCAGAGACCGCTTACCTGCTAAAACAGGCGGATGGCTACGGCCTGCGATGGTTTACACCGGCAGTGGAGGTGGATCTTTGCGGCCACGCCACTTTGGCAAGTGCGCATGTCCTTTGGACGGAGGGGTACTTGGCTCCGACCGAGACAGCACGGTTCCACACGCGCAGCGGGTTGCTGACCTGCGTACGCAAAGGCGATTGGATCGAAATGGACTTTCCAGCCAAACTGGAGGAGTCCGCAGTGCCGCCTCCGCAATTGGCCGAAGCGCTGGGCGCCGAGCTGCTTTATGTTGGCAGGAACCAATTCGACTATTTGGTGGAAGTTGCCGACGAGAGTGTCTTGCGAGGATTGAAACCGCAGCACCACCTGCTGGCGCAGTTGCCGGTGCGCGGAGTGATCGCCACGGCGGCGGGCTCTGCGGAATACGATTTCGTTTCCCGCTTTTTCGCGCCCGGTGCCGGGGTCGCCGAGGATCCGGTGACCGGGTCCGCCCACACGGCGCTGACACCGTTTTGGGCGAAGCGGCTGGGGAAGACGGAAATGATCGGATTCCAAGCATCGGCGCGGGGCGGGGTTGTGAAGGTCCGGCTCTGCGGAGATCGGGTTGTGATGTCCGGGCAGGCGGTTACGGTATTGCGCGGGGAATTGCTAGTTTGAGACGCTTTATTGAGCCCGTTGTCGAAGTCCGCAACTGTGAACCACCTCCGATGCTGGGACGGTGGCGCAACATCAATCTGCTGGTGCTGGGCTGGCTGACATTTCTGATCGTTCTTTTCTACGCCTTCACACGGTATTTCTCATGAGAGACTCATGCACCTAGCCGACTGGATCACGATGATCCTCACCGTTCTGCTCATCCCGTGTTTCGGGTTGTGGAAGGGGCGGGGCAGCAAAACTACTGACGATTATCTGAGGGCGGGGAAGTCCATGCCTTGGTACGCCATGGGGCTTTCCATTATGGCGACGCAGGCGAGCGCGGTGACGTTCATTGCCACAACGGGCCAGGCCTACGTCGACGGCATGCGGTTCGTGCAGTTCTATTTTGGGTTGCCGGTGGCGATGGTTATCTTGTCGGCGACGGCAGTTCCCATTTTCCACCGGGCTGGCGTGTATACGGCATACGAGTATCTGGAAAAGCGTTTCGACGCCAGAACCCGAGCCTTGGCCGCTACTGTCTTCCTGATTCAACGTGGCATGGCCGTGGGCCTTTCAATGTACGCGCCAGCCATTGTCATGAGCGTCATTTTCGGCTGGCCGGACCGGATTACGACATTTGTCATCGGCATTATCTGCGTTGTTTACACGACCAAAGGCGGAATTCCAGCGGTCACTTGGACCGACGTGATGCAGATGTCGGTGATTTTTGCCGGACTGATTCTGGGGTTGGTGACAGTGGTTTCGCTGCTGCCGCACGGCGTTGGTTTCGCCGATGCGGTGTATTTGGCGGGGACCGTCGGCAAGCTGAACGCCGTCGATCTGAAGTTC
>CAITMP010000944.1 GCA_903893525.1 uncultured Acidobacteriia bacterium
AGCGATGGCCGAGTGAGGATATTCAAGACGCCAGAAGGCACGGACATCATGCCATCTGTCTTGCACCGAGACCGGCGCGGCAACCAGACAGTAGGCGTTCGGGCATTTGATCAGGCCACACTCGCCCCGGATAATGCCGTAGAGGGCTTCAAGCGCCTGATGGGAACAGACACTCCCCTCCGGTTCGCAAGCACTGGGGACGCAATCACATCGGAGCAAGCAGCGACGGAGGTGCTCCGTACGTTGGTCGGCTACGCCCTGATAGAATCCGGAGCCACTTCGGTTGCTGGGGCGGTGGTAACCATACCGGCCGCCTTCAACCAGGTACAGAGTGAAGCGACACTTGCTGCTGCCAGGGCGGCAGGCCTGGAGCGGGTCGCATTGTTGCAGGAACCTGTCGCCGCGGCACTCGCCGCGATGGCGGGCGCGCGGAATCGCAGTGGCGTATTTCTCGTTTACGATCTTGGTGGTGGAACCTTCGACGCGGCGCTGGTTCATGCCCAGGAGGGCGACGTTACCGTGCTGGCACACGAGGGGGTGAACATGCTTGGTGGTCGGGACTTAGACCGAGCCATCATTGATGCCGTCATACTCCCGTGGCTCCGGCGCACGTTCGATCTGCCGGACAATTGGATGATTGATCCCAAATATCGCCGTTTGGATCGCGTCGCCCGGCGCTCGGCGGAGATCGCAAAGATCGTTCTTTCCTCGCGAGACGGGACAATGGTCAGTGCCTCAGACGAGGAGGTGCGGCTGGAAGACCTGCGCGGCCAGCCAATCTATTTGGATGTGCCAATGAACCGCGCTAAGCTTGAGGAACTGGCTTCAGAGGCCATAGACCGTTCCATCGCTTGCTGTCGGGACATGCTCGCCCGGGTGGGTTTTCGGCACGAAGACGTGGCCCGCGTCGTGTTGATAGGCGGTCCGACAAAAATGCCTCTCCTTCGGAGAAGGGTCCAGGACGGCTTGGGAATCGAAATCGAAGATATTCTCCGGGTTGACCCTATGACAGCTGTCGCGGCAGGTGCGGCGATCTACTGCGAGGGGAGGGATTGGTCGGCAACAGGCAGCACAGCCAAGGCTACGCGCCGGACAGAGAGCGGTGGACGTACTGTCGTGGTATCGTTCAACTTCGAGAGCCGGACCGCATCCAACCACGCTCTACTCCAAGTGCATCAGGAAAGTGGCACACCCGGTGCGGAGGTGCTGGTGGAAAGCCGCCTCGGTTGGTCTAGTGGGCGACGAAAACTGAATCAGCCTATAGCCCTTGAACTGCCTCTGTCTGATCCAGGCCCTAACAGATTTCGGGCCACTGTGTTTAGTGCAGAGGGAATGCCCGTGTCGGATGCTGGCCGTGAAATCGTTGTGGAACGTCTTTTAGCCTCGACCGGGGGCGTCCCAGCAACTCACACCATTGCTGCAAAGATATTGGGGGACAATGGCCAAAACACGCTCCATGTGATGGTACAAAAAGGCACCATCCTGCCAGCCAGCGGCGTTGTCCCGTTCCGGCTCGTGGAGTCAATGCGTGCTGGCGGGGTAGGTACAATCAGGATCGAGCTGTTCGAGATTGACGACGAGCGTATCCTAGAACCGGCCATGAACCGGCCGGTCGGGGAGTTCCTAATACGCGCAGAAGATCTTTCTGAGGGTGCAGCACTTCGAAGAGGTGCCAGGGTCGTTGTGCATTGGGCCATGAGCGAAGGGCAGGAGATCACGACTGAGGTAGAACTCCCCGACGTTGGGCAACGATTCGATAGACACAAATACTATAATTGGCAGATTGCTCTTCAGAATTTCTCAGGAGCGGACGGCGGCAAACTCGCGGATACACATCTGCAACTTGCTGAGAACGAGTTGGCAAATGCCGAAGAGGTTGTGCCACCGGCATTTGCCGCACCTCTGCCAAGGCTACGCGAACGCTTGGACAACGAAATGGCAGCCGTCCGCGGGACCATTGATCCGGACGCACGCCGCAAAGCGGTTGAGGGAGCTAGGCAACTGCGCCAAGAAATTGCTTTAGTGTGCTTCCATCCTGACGCTCGCCGCCATCTGCTTGGTCGACGTCTAAACGGGCAGAAGAATTTCTATGAACGAGACGTGCGCGCAGACGCAACCCGCGATCAAACCGCACAAGTCGACGCCCTGTTGCGCAGCGCTGAGCGATTGATTGAGGGCGGGGGGACTCGAGAACTCGACCTTGCTGGAGAGCAAATCGTTGAGGTGAACAGGCTCTACTGGCGCCATGGCGTTGGCCAGGATGCTTTCTGCGCCCGACAGTTCAGGCTTGAATGCGGTAATCGCCATCTGTCGCGAAACCCGACCGCTTTTGACAAAGCTGTCGCTGATGGCGAAAAGGCTATGACTGCCGGAGATATCAGAGCGCTGCGTGCTGCACTTTTCAATATTTGGAACGATCAGGTTGTGATTGGCGAGGGTATCGGTGCCGGGGAACGCGCCTCATTGATGCGTGCATGATTTCCAATCCCGCCTCTCGGAACTCGACACCTTGAGCGGCGCTTGTCGCCCGAGAGGTCGGTGAATGGAAATCGGGCAAGAACGATGCTGCCGAACGGGAACACTCAGCGCGCCGTCTCGATCAGGTCGGCGTCCGAGTAAAGATCAGGTTCCTCGGCAAGCCAGTCGAGACCCTCTCCGGCCTGCGCAATCGCGGTCATCGGACGTTCACCACCCGGACTCACCGCGACCAGTACATGCACAAGGGCATGCGACAGAATGCCGCGGCGGGCTAGTTCAGCCGAGATTTGGCCAGCTTCGGCGTCGAGGACGATCTGTGACATCGCAGAGCCTTTCATTGGTGCCAGTGTAGCGCGGAAGTGAGGACCTCCGCCAACGGGAATGAAAGCACCGGGTGCGATCCAAAATTGTGCGCGTATTGCCAGCGGCGCTGACCAGTGTCCCTTTCGCTGTCGACAGCGGCCTCATTCCGGCCGTTCTGCCCCCGGGAAACGCTGTTAGCTTCAACTGGAAAGCGCGAAACCAAGAAGAAGCCGGTGTTGCCAT
>CAITMP010000945.1 GCA_903893525.1 uncultured Acidobacteriia bacterium
CAGCCGTCCTTTTTGTGGAAAGTGGCTGCGCCAAGCCCGATGTCGCCGTCCCGTTCGATATCTGGCAGCGCATACCCGCCAGCGGCACGCCCGAAATCCAAGCCCCGTGGGGCGAAACCAACCAGCCACGGGTTTCCACCCTGCTCGGCATGCAGGTGTTCAACCCCTACTCCTCCGGTTGCGACAACTCCGAACGTTTCCTCCAATGGCAGTTCCGTCGCGCCGAATTCGCCAACGGTCCCGGCGTCTCGTTGCAAATGCGACTTCTAGACTCCCTCCTCCTCTGCTTCATGGCGGTCGCATCCACATGGGTGCTCTTCCTGGGTGCTTGGAACCGCCTCCGCCGAACCCATCGTTGGACGGTCATCGCCGTCGCCGCCCTCGCCTTGCTCGCCCTCGCGTCCGCCCACCTGTTCCCCAACTGGTTCGACGTTCTGGGCCTTGCAGCCGCGTGGCTCGGAATCGCTTTTCCCAACCTGGCCCCATGGCTTGTAGCAGCAGCCGTCCTTCTGCTCTACCGGATGCTGGAGAAAGTATTCGTGGAATCCGAATACACCCTGACGACTCCGCCCCAACCCACTACCCGATGAATTTCGGCCCGGGCGTAAAAAAAAATTCAACCCGTGTCCGGTTTTCGACCTCGCTTCCGCTAAGCAATGCAGAGGTCAAACATGCAGATCACAAAACGAATCCTTCTCGCGCCCGCCCTGCTATTCATCATGGGTCAAGTCGCCACTCTCAATGCCGGCCCCCTCCTGTGGACGATGTCCGGTGCAACCTTCAACGACGGCGGAACCCTCACGGGCAGCTTTGTTTATGACGCAGACGGTCCGGGCATCTTCTCCCAAGGAGACAGTTTCACCCAAGCTTCTTTCACCACCACAAGCGGAAGCGTCAGTGCAGGTCAGCACTACGCCGCCCCACTCGGCCTTTTCGCGGGCAACAATCTCTATTTCTACGACTACTTCTCCGGCAACCAGGATGAATCAATTGGAATCTTCCTGGCAAGCAGGCCGACGGACGCTGGTGGCACTATCGCGGTGACTTATGCCTTCGAGCGTCGCGACGACAATACCTCCGGGCAGCAGAACCTGTACTTCGTCTACACCACCGGTACGGGCGGCACGATCACTGCGAGCAGTGCTGGAACCTCCTCGGGCTCCTCCGGAGCGCCGGAGCCCTCCAGCTGGCTCCTGCTCGCCACGGGCGTCCTCGTGTCGGCCTTTGTGCGCCGACAAGCGGCACATCGAGGCTTGCAACGGCACTAGCAATCCACTTCAGACAGCCTCCCTGGCGGCATTCGCGGCCAGGGAGGCTACCCCACAAACTCCTGGAACACCTCGTTCGACACCATCACACCCCGCGCGCTCAGGCGAAGCCGCTCCCCATCCCGCACCAGAATCCCCGAATCCAAAAACCGCCGGAAGACCACCCCGAACCGTTCCCAGTCCGCCGCATTCGCCTCCACTCCCTCCGCTAGCCGCAGCCCGACGAAAAACTTCTCCTCCACCGGCTCCGCCGCAGTTTCCTCCTCGCGGCCGGCCCCTCCCGCGCGCCACCGGGCCACGTAGTCGACAGCCATCTCGGGATTCCGCCACCGCTTCACCCCGTCGAACGAATGCGCATCCGACCCCAAACCCACATACGGTTCCCTACGCCAATATTTCAGGTTGTGCAGCGATTCAGCCCCGGGCCGCGCGAAATTCGAGATCTCATACCGCTCAATCCCGCACCCAGCCAAGTACGCAACCGCCGATTCGTAGAACCCCGCCACCGCGTCCTCCGAAGGCACATCGAACGCCCCGTACCGCTTGCCCCCCAGGATAATCTCGGACCCCAGCCGGCTATCCTCGTCCACCTCCAACATGTAAACCGAAACATGCGGCGGGTCCAATGCCACCACAGCCTCCAACGATTCCCGCCACGACGACGCTGTCTGTCCCGGCAACCCCGCGATCAGATCCAGATTGAAATTCGCGATTCCCCCCGCCCGCAGCATCGCCACGTCGCGCCGGACCGTCTCCGCGTCATGCTTCCGCCCCGTCCGGGCCAACTCCCCCCGGATGAACGACTGGACGCCCAAGCTCACACGGCTGATCCCAGCCCCGGTCCACGCAGCGATCTTCTCCGGCGTCAGCGACCCCGGCGCAGCCTCCAAGGTTGCCTCCGCCCACGGTTTTCCGGGGATGCCTTCCAGCAATCCCCCGAAATCCGCCGCCGCAATCGCCGACGGGGTGCCGCCGCCAATGTAGACCGTATTCGGCGTCAAGGTCCAGTCCGTAGCCGCGATTTCAGCCGCCAACGCCGCCGAATAGTCGGCTTCCAGTCCCTTCGGCTGCACCCCCGACGCAAAATTGCAGTACGTGCACTTCTGCGCGCAAAACGGCCACGAGATATAAACGCCCGCCATCCGGCCGCTACCGGATTCCCAAATACAAGTCGCGCCCCTGTGCCAGCGCCGCGATCTTCCGGTCCGCCACACTCCGCTTCAGCATCCAGAAGCCGCAGTCGGGATGGATCCAGCCCACACGGCCCGGACCGGCCACCTTTTCCACCGCCTCGATCCGCCGCGCGATCTCCTCCGCCGTCTCCACGTGGTTGTCCTTCACGTCCACCACGCCGATCCCCAGCTTGATCCGTGGATCCACGTCCTTCAGCGCCTCCAGCTCCGCCGCCGGACGCCGCGCCAGTTCCAGCACCACATGGTCCGCATGCAGCTCGTTCAGGAACCAGGTCAACCGGGCCCATTCACCCTTTTGGATCGTTTGCCCGCCGTAGTTCCCGAAACAAAGGTGGACAGCCCGGTGCTTCGACGTCACTGCATCCAGCACCGTGTTGATGGCTCGGGCCGCCAGCGGCGCGTCGTCCGGATTGCCCGGAATATTGGCCTCGTCCACCTGCAGGCAGTCGCAGGGCAGTCCCCGGACCTGATCCGCCAGTACGCCGGCTACGGCCATCGTCAGGGCTTCAAAATTCCCGTAGTGCAGATCCAGCATGGTGCGCGACAGCATGTACGGGCTGGTCACGG
>CAITMP010000946.1 GCA_903893525.1 uncultured Acidobacteriia bacterium
ATCGAATCCCCAGAAATGCCGGGAGTGCCAGCCCCGGAGGGAACCATCAAGGTCACAGTCAGGTTAGTTAAGGATCCTGGTTTGCCCGATCCACCCCCACCGTTACCCGCATTGCCGCCGGACGACCCTGCCGTATTGGCCCGAATGGCGGAATTGCGCGAAACCTGCCGGGAAACCGAACTCGTCTTCGTATCTGCCACGGTTTACGACCACTCCCGCACTTATCTGCGCTGCTACCCGAGCGGAGGTGGAGAAAGGAAGGAAATATGCGGTTGGTCAAACCTCGATTTCAACCATTTCTGCGGTTTTGCCACCTATCAGGTGAAGGGGTCGGATGGCGAAACCCGCCAATATGGCCTCATGATGGGAATCGGAAACGAAGACACCCAACAGATGACCGAATTGCTGGCGAAGCGCGATATGGAATACGAAGTTCCCGAGATCCCCGAACTCCCGGACTTGGCAGCCAGCGGACCGGCATTTGTCGTCACCGAAGGAGACACCTCCGACCCGGAAGCCATGGAGTTGATCGAGGGCATGCACAACCTCTATCGGGTGGAGGGTTCGCGGATGGAAGAGGCCTATCGTGCCAGGCTCAAGGCCTACGAGGCACGGAAGGCATACCTACTTGCGCACCCGCCGAAACCAAAGGATTTGACCATCAACTATTGGCGGGGCAGCCGCCCTGAAAACAAATCACAGGAGAAGAAACCATGAAATTCAACCCGCAAGGTCTATTTGGCGGTTCCCTCCTGTGGGTGACGCTGGCCCTGTCCTGTAACGGCCAGACATCTCTGCCCGAGACCACCTTTGTCCCCCTCGGTCAGAACAGTTACCGCTTCGATTGGATGGGCGGGGAAAACCGGACGTATTTCCCACAGTATTCCACCAATCTGATCGATTGGTTCTATCTGCCTGAGCTCGATCAGGGCCCCGAGCATGATCCGCTCGACATGACACCGCTAGACGGCGATGGAATGCCCTATCCGCGCCTGTTCATGAGACTCGTGAAGGTCGACAATCCCACCATCGACCCGAAAAACTCGGATTTCGATGGCGACGGCGTTAGCAACTGGCAGGAACTCACCGTATACGGCACGGACCCTCTGAAATTCAGTTCTACCGGCAGCGGGCTTCCGGACGGTCAGGAGGATACCGATGTAGACGGGCTTCCAGACCAGTGGGAAATGATGCTCATCGCGCAAAGCCCCGACCCTTCCACACAGACCTTGCAAGACATCAGCCCGGAGGACGATTTTGACGGTGATGGCCTCTCAAATTTACAGGAATATCTGCTTGGACTCAGCGGTTATCAGACCGACTCGGATGGTGACGGATATAGCGACCGACTCTCTGTTGATCAGAAACTCCGCTTGCGGCTGGATGAAACCACGGGGCAGGTGGCAAAGGACGGCAGCGGTCAAGGCCGCAACGGGATCCTGATTTCATCGGCATCATGGCAACCTAACGGCGGGGTCGAGGGCGGAGCGCTGGAATTCCATGGCGGCACCGACGCTGTGGAACTTCCGGCGGACATTCTCAACGACGCGACAGATCTCACCATCAGCTTGTGGTTCAAGACTTCCAGCGCCTCCGCCAGCCAAACCCTGCTCAGCAGCGCCGGGGCGACGCAATCGCCCGAGTTGGCAATCAGTCTCGAAAATGGCAGCACGATCCGCTTCCACACGGGTGCCGGCCAGTCGGTGACTTGGGCCTTCGGGCGGAGCCTGGCCGATGGCCTCTGGCACCAATTGGCAGTCACCCGCAGCACGGCGGTGGGGCAGGTGGCTCTCCAATTGGACGGAACTCCCTGTGGTTCAACTCAGAGCGTTTCGCTTGGGGTTCTGTCTGTCGGCGCACTAGCCCTCGGTCAACGCCACCAGTCGCTCTTATCCTACACATCCGCTGACGCATACACCGGATTGCTAGATGAAGTCCGCATCTACTCCGCAGTCCTTGACGCCAAGTTTCTCGGTGAATTCTTCCAAGCAAACGATCTGGATCATGACGGGTTGCCCGATGACTACGAGCTGTCCCTGTTCCAAAACCTCACCACGCTCAACGGTGCGGACGACGACCTCGACGGGGACGGACTCACCAATCGACAGGAATACGAGGGCGGAACCAACCCTAACGACTATTACAACGGTCAGACGCCGGTCATCACCCTGTTTTCCGGTTCAGGCCAGACGATCTATAACGGCCACCGGACCAGCGAGCCTTTGGTTTTCCTCGTCACCGACGGAGTCAATCCCCTGGTGGGCGCTCCGGTGACACTCAGCCAACTCGAACTGAGCGGTTCGCTGGAAACGCTCGACAGTGGCACGCTCGCCACCTCACTGACCCTCAAGACCGATTCCGAAGGAAAGGTCGCCGTTCACTTCAAAGCCAACTGATTCAGCTCATGTCGAGATTACACTTTCTTTTCCTTCTTGCCCTCATTCAACCGCTTTTTGCAGATACCGCAACCATCAGGGGCGACACCGGCGCTGCCAACGCGGACGCTACGGTCACGGTCATTGTCGATTCCGATATGGACGGACTGTCCGATGCCCAGGAAGCGGCGCTTGGAACCGATCCTAACAACCCTGACACCGATGGAGATGGACTAACCGACAAGGCCGAGGTGGATGCGGAAACCGATCCAACGGTCAATCAGTTCACCGCGAATCCAGATACATCGGGCCTGATCAACATCGGGGGTGGTGTTAACCTTTCCCAAGACCTTCGGGCAGCGTGGGGCTTCGACAACATGGCAGGGGGACAATTCCTGGACACCGCTTCCAATACCTTCCACGCAACCATCCACGGAACGGTGACGCAGGGCGCTCTTGGGTCAGGCCCGGTTTCCCGATCCGGCGAATTTCCTTCTCCAGGCAATTACGTCAGCATTCCACCTTCCGTCCTGAATGGCCTTGCGGACAAAACAAAGCTGACTTTTTCCTTTTGGTACAAGCAGTCGCCGGTAACCAACAGCTTCTACCGCACTATTTTCTCGCATCAGCTCAACAACGGCCAATCGGTCACGATTGCCTACACCCTGCTTAGCGGATTTCCGAGAGTCGCCTTGGTTCAGGATTATGCGGATCCGGCCAGCGGTTCGAATATCACCGGTGTCAGTTTCATCATACGCGATGCAAACAACGCGCTGAAGCGGCTGGATGACAATACATGGCACCACATCGTGGTTACTGTTAATGGCTCCAGCAAAGCTGTCTACGTTGATGGTGATTTTTCAACAACCCCACAATCGACGACCGTGGG
>CAITMP010000947.1 GCA_903893525.1 uncultured Acidobacteriia bacterium
GCCCTCCAGTCCTAGCTTCAATGGGGCCGGAAGCTTATGCTCCCGGAAATAGGAGGACCTGATCCCATCCCGCGCCGTTTCACGCGTGCTTCAATGGGGCCGGAAGCTTATGCTCCCGGAAATGGCACTACCGCCAACCATTCTATTATCAACGACCTCCGCGCCCATCCGCGAGCGCCTCCCGCAATCATCCCAAATTCCTGAGCCACCACAAACAAGAAACCTCCATCCCCCAATCAAATCAACATCTTACACCCCGCGAGCGACCCCCGCCTTTCCGCCACCGCCCCGACGCTCGCACCACCTCACCGCGTCACAAACACCGGGTACGTCGAAATCTCCCCCTCCAGCACCCGAGCCAACAACCTCGCCTGAATCTCCAGCATCCTTCGGTAGCTCACCCGGTACTCAAACAACGGGTGCGTCACCAACGCGTCCATCCGCAGCTCGTACGCCCGGAAAAATCCCTTCCGACCAGCCGCCGTCAACGCCACAGCCCCACCCGCCGACACGAAATCCCGCTCCGTCACCATCCGCGTATTGATCGCGCTCAACACCGCCGAATCCGCGATCAGCGGCCGGAACGGCTCCATCAAATCCAGCGCCAAACTCGGCCTCCCATGCCGCATCTGGTGGTAATACCCCAAATAGGGGTCGAACCCCACCGCGTAGCACGCCACCGTCATGTCCTTCGCCAGCACGCTATACGCCAACGACAGCAGCGCATTCACCGGGTCCTTCGGCGGCCGCCTGTTCCGACCCTCGAAATCGAACGTGAACCCCCGCGTCTCCGCCAGCTCCACGTCCACCTCCCCCAACTTGATCATCCCCGAAAATTCCTCGAAGTACGTCCGCGCCGCCGCCCCCTCCACCCCCAGCAGCTCCCCCAAATCCTTCGCCCGCTCAGACCTCTCCGCCGCAGCCTTCATCGACGCCACCGCCGACTTACTCGGCTCCACATGGTTCCTCTGCAGCATCGTCCGCTGGTTCTTGATCTTCCCCGCCACCAGCCGCTTCGCCAACTCCAACGCAAACCATTCCGAATCCGCCAGCCGGAACTGCGCCCGCCGCAGCGCCACGTTCTTCGTGTTCATCCCCGTCGTGATGCCGTAAAAATACCCGCCACCCGAAAAGTACGAAACCGGCACCCCCGCCTCGCACAGCGACTGCACCGCCTGCGTCGTGATCTGCACATTCCCCATCAGGTTCACCTGGCAGACCTCGCCCATCCGCACTTCCTGCAGCGTCTTCTCCTTGTCCTTCACCTGCAGCACTTCGCCCGACTTCCCCACCCGGAGCCCCGGCGTATTCACATACAGCGGCTTCAGGTCGTCCCTCGGAGTCACCAGCCGCCTCACCAGCGGCTGCTCCTTTGGAACCCCTTCACTCACCGGAGGTTTCCGCGGCAACTCGCCCGACCCGCCGAAGAACAACTCCAGCTGTTCGGCTTCCTCGGATTGCATTCCCGTCAACCGGTTCGTTTCATCCGGCAGGCAGATCGAATTCAGACTGCACCCGACGCACTTCGGCGAATCCACCAGCGGAGCCGGAATCACCCCGTACTCCGCCGCCTCCCAAGCCCGTGCCACCGCCTCCTCTGCCTCGGCGACCAAAACCGAATCCACCTGGACCCGCACCCGCTGCCGCGTCTTCTGGTAGAACACCACCACTTCGGAACACTGGTACCCGTTTTCCCGCAGAACGATGGCCTGCAGCGCCAATTGCACCCGGTCCGTCGGCCACAACTCCAGACTCCCGTCCTTCGTCTCCTTCGGAGCCCCGTGCTTGTAATCCACCGGAGTCGCCGTCAACCCCTCGGCCTCCACCAGATCCAACGTCGCGATCACTTTCAGCCGTTCGCTCGAAAGCGTCACAGACCGCGCGTGGACCCGCTCCGCAGCCTCCTCCGCCAAAGGCAGCGCCGAAGCTTTGGCGTCCACGCGCTGGTGCTGCGCCTTCCCTTCCACGGTATCGACAGACTCCCGGAACAGCCCGTCCACCCACATGTAGAAGAACAGCCGGGGGCAATAGACAAATTCGTTGACCATCCGGGCCGGCAGGTAGTCGGGCAGCAGCCCCCGCGCCGACCCAATCCGGACCGGTTCCAAATTTGGAACCACCATCGCCAAAGCGCTCATCCACCAACCTCCCGAACGGTCGAATATCATCGGGCCGCGCGTACGAGACTCGCAAAGTCCAAACGCGTCAGTCCTTGATCACCCAATAGTGCGTCGCCGCACCTGCCCAGTCAAACATTCCTCACGATCAGTACGGCTTGGTCCGATTCTCCTAACGCAGCAATCCGCAGGGCATTCCTGCGAACGACCTCAACCGCAAACCGCGTTCGAAAGTTCATCCGCTCAAACCGCATAATTTTTGGCGGGTGGCCCATCTTGGAGGCAATCAAGACAAAATCCCGATCCGCTGTCAAAATATGTCAGCGCCGCATCAACATCGGCACCGGTCAGCCATGGAAAATCCTCAAGTATTTGGGTCCGTGGTGCGCCCGCAGCAAGCAAGCTCAGGATGTCGACCACCGCAGTCCGTGTTCCACGGATGATTGGTTGACCCGCCCTCACTTCGGAATTGATTGTTACCCGATCCAGGACATCGAGGCTCATGGCTGAATTATATCTCCAAATAATGTTCGCTACACCACAAAACAAGGCCCATCCACTGGCGAATACGGCTGCCCGAGTGCCGCAATCACCCGACCTTAAGCCGCTTCTCATCCGCAACGTTGCGACTGTAGACAAACTACGCTGCCGGTCGCACCGCCTCCACGCCACTCCGAACCGGAATCCGCGCAATAAACTCGCAGCCCGCCAAACGCGCCCTGTCCAATTCGTAGGCGCTCTGCAGATTCATCCAGAAGTCAGCCGACGTTCCGAAGTACCGCCCCAACCTGAGTGCGGTGTCCGCCGTAACATTCCGGGTGCCACCCAGGATCTGATACAGGCGATTCGGCGGTACCTCGAGAATTTGGGCCAGCTTCTTGGCTGAGATCCCAATCTCCAGCAACTCGTCCGACAGAATTTCTCCAGGATGAATCGGTGTCCGTGCCATGTGTGCTCCTCATTTCTCCCTAGTGGTAATCGACGATTTCAACGTTCTCGGCACCAAGTCCATCCTTCGGCCACTCAATCGAAGGCACCGTCAAAACAGGATTCGGTTCCGCCAATATGCTGGCCTCCGTTTGGCATGTGCCACGGCCAGTACCAGAATGCCGCTCTCCCTCAACCGGTACACCACCGAGTATGGAAAGGTCCGAAGCCGCATCCGCCGTACACCGGTTTCGTCGTGGCTCCAAGTCTTGGGCTGGCGGCGGATGAACTCGACGACTCTCTCCACTTCGGACGCAAACTGTTCCGCCGCCCAACCGCTTCTCTCCGCATACCAAGCCACCGAAGCCTCGAATTCGTCAGCGGCCTCTGGATGGAATTCCAGATCCATACCGTCACCGCGTCAAATGCCGCCGCACACGCATTTGCACCTCCGACCATGGAACAGTCTGGACCTGGCCCGACTCGACTTCGGCCATACGCCTTTGAATCGTCGCATTCCAAGATTCCTCGACGCCCTCATCCTCCGGCCCCTCCAACGTTTCCAGTCGCGACGCAGCCAAAGCCGCACGCGACTCCGGTGGCAACTCCATCGCCTCCATTAGGATCGCTCTTGCGCGAAGGGAAACTGGTCCAACCTCTCCTGGAAGCGTCTGCATGCCAGAATTATACCGCCGTCACACCACAAAACAAGGCCCATCCACAGGCGAATACGGCTGCCCGAGCGCCGTAATCACACGGTCCCCCCGCCCCTCCGCCGGACCCAGACGCACAAACAACACCTGGTCCTCGTCATGGTGGATAATCCGCCCCAGCTCCGCCCGGCACTTCACCAAATCCGAAGGCGTGAACTGGCACTCGAACACCGAGTACTGCAAATGGTCCCCATACCCCCGCATCGTCTTGAAAACCTTGCGAAGCCGCTTCTCATCCGCCACGTCGTAACAAACA
>CAITMP010000948.1 GCA_903893525.1 uncultured Acidobacteriia bacterium
CGCCCTCGGCATGGAATCCGCCGGCCTCTCGCATATCACCCGCAAGCAGTATGCCCTCACCATCCAGAGCCTCCCGGCCGGCGTCCCCATCTACGAAAACGACACGCACTCCCTCGCCTTCAAGGCCCTCGTCAACAATTCCAACGAGCAGCGCGTCCTCGACCTCCTCCACCGCTACGAGGTCCGCCACACCCGCGCCTACGACCGCGCCCTCAAGAGCCTCCTCGCCTACCGCAAATCCTGCCAAACGGACCCAAGCCATTTTCCTGTTCCCAGTCTTTTCGACAACGCACACCGCACGACCGCGGACTCAGCCGATGCCGGGACCTCGGACTCCCGCCCCGAATCCGCCCCTACCATCGATCCCGAGCGGCAGTCCGTTCCAAACGAACCCAAGCCGGTCCCTGCAATCAAATTTTTGCCGAACAAACCCAAGCCCGCCCCGAAAACAGAATCCCGCCAGGCCCGCCGCCTGCGCGAACGTCAACTGAAAAAGCTCAACAAGCGGCGCAGCCAGCCCGCCGCACACGATACAATGCCCAGTTGCGGCCAGCACTTGTCAAACCAGCCGGCTGCCCCAACCATATGAATACCCAAAAACTGCAGGGGCGCGTCGCCCTCGTCACCGGAGCAAGCCGCGGCCTCGGTCGTTCCATGGCGGCGGAACTCGCCCGCAACGGTGCCACCCTCGCGCTGGTGGCCCGCGAACCGGGCAAACTGGCCGAGGCCGCCGAGGAAATCCGCGCCATCGGAGGCATCGTTGAAACCTTTACAGCCGATGTCTCCAAGGAGGATTCCGTCCTCGCGCTCGAAAAAGAGGTCGCAGCCAAACTCGGCCGTGTCCAAATCCTGATCAACAACGCGGGTTACAACCAGCGCAAGAACCTCACCGACTTCACCTTCGACGAATGGCGCGGCATAATGGACACCAACGTCAACGGCGTTTTCCTGATGTGCCGGGCCTTCCTACCCCACATGCAAGGCACCGGCTACGGGCGAATCCTCAATATGGCCTCCATGATGGGGCGCGTCTCGCTCCCCCAGCGCGCCGCGTATTCCACCACCAAGTTCGCAGTCCGAGGCCTCACAACCGCGCTCGCACTCGAAGTTGCCGCCGACGGCATCACCGTCAACACCATCAGCCCCGGCCCCTTCGCCACCGAAATGAACGCAAAGGCCATCAACGACCCCGAGATGAACGCCTTCTTCGTCTCCCGCATCCCGGTTGGACGCTGGGGCAAGGTGGAGGAAATTGGCCCTCTCGCCGCCTTCCTCTGCTCCGACGACGCAGCATTCATCACCGGCACCGATATCCTGATTGACGGAGGTTGGTGTGCGCTCTAAGATCTCAATCCTTGCCTTGGCCGTCCTCGCGTTCGTAAATGCCGGCTGCAACCGCCAGCAGCAACGCCGCGTCGCCGTGATCCCCAAGGGCACAGCCCACGTCTTCTGGCAATCCGTCCACGCCGGTGCCGTGGCCGCCGGGCGCGAGTTCAAGGTTGAAATCCTCTGGGACGGCCCCCCCAACGAAACCGACTACAGCCGCCAGCTCGAAATCTTCGACTCCATGCTGAACCGCCACGTGGACGGTGTGGTTGTCGCGGCTGCCGACAAGACCACATTGAACGCCTCCCTCGCCCGTGCCGCGCGGGAAAAGACCCCGGTTGTCGTCTTCGATTCCGGCGTCGATTCCCAGGACTACATCTCGTTCGTGGCCACGAACAACTACAAGGCCGGACAAATGGCGGGCCGCAAGCTCGGCGAACTGTTGGGGGGCAAGGGTACCGTCGCCATGATCCAGAACGCCCCCGGCAGCTTTTCCACCATGGAGCGCGAGCGCGGCTTCAAGGATGCCATCTCGCAGGAATTCAAGGGAATTGAGTTCGTGGCCGAGCAGTACAGCATGTCCAACCGTGCCAAGGGCATGTCCGCAACCGAAAACATTCTTACAGCGCACCCAAAGTTGGACGGACTGTTCGCCTCGTCCGAACCTTCAGCCGTCGGTGCCGCGCAAGCCGTCAAGTCCAGGGGTTTGACCGGAAAACTCAAGTTCGTCGGTTTTGATGCCAGCGAAGGAATGTTGGAGGACCTGACCGGCGGCGTCTTCGACGCGCTCGTCGTCCAGGACCCCTTCCGCATGGGCTACGAGGCGGTCAAAGCCGTGGTGGACAAGCTCGACGGCAAGGCTCCGGAGCGCCAAATCGACCTGCCCGCCGTTACCGTCGTCAAAAGCGACCTCGAAAAGCCGGACATCAAGCAGCTCCTCCACCCGGACCTGAAGAAATACCTGGGCCAGTAGGCCTAGCCCCCCAGCCCCACCATGCGGTGGCGGCCAGGAACATCTGGACCGCCACCAGCAGCACCACGCACCCCGTCCACCCGTAGGCATCCCAGATCCATGCCGGACCGGTCGATCCAAAGCTCCCCCCGATGTAGTAGAAGCTAACGTACATTCCCACCGCCAGCGCGCGTGCGTGCCCTGCCACCACCCCGACGTGGCTCACTGCGGCCGAGTGGGCGATGAAGACGCCGCAGCTCCCCAGGGTCAGGCCCAGCAGGATCGTCGGCACCGTGGGCACCAGTGTCGCGAGTGCTCCCAGCACCCCCAGGACCGTCGCAGCCAGGACCACCGGACGGTGCCCGTAGCGGTCGATGGCCCGACCCGCCGCCGGAGTCACCGCCGCCCCCGCCAGATAAACAAAGAAGATCGCCCCCAGTTGCCCCGGACTCAACCGGAACGGCGGGTCCGCCAGATGGAACGTGGCATAGGTGAACAGGGCGATCATTGTGAAAAGCACGCAGAAGCCGGAAACGAATGTGGCCAGCAACCGCCGGTTCTTCAGATGCTCCCAGGCGGGCCGCAGCACTTCCGAACATCCGGCCACTGTGGCCCGTTCCGGCGGCAGCCCGCGCGCGATGAGCCAGGAGATCAACAGGCTCGCTGTGCCTACGATCACGAAGATCCAAGGCCAGGCGAGAAACTCCGCCACTGTTCCCGACACCATCCGACCGCCGAAACCGCCCAGGATTGTTCCGCTGACGTAGGCGCCCACCGCCGATGCCGCCCGTTCCTTCGGCCACTCGTCGTTGATGTAGGCCACCGTCACCGCGAACACCCCCGGCGTGGCCAAACCTTGGAGAAAGCGCCAGAAGACCAGCCATTCGAGGCTCCCAGCGGTTGCAGAGAGGATCGTCGTCAGGCTCAGCACTACGGCCGACCACACAATGACCCGCCGCCGCCCCAACCGGTCCGAAATCACCCCCGCGAACGGAGCCGCAATCGCGACCCCGAACGTGGCGGCAGTAACCGTCAAACTGACCCCTGCCTTGCTCGCGTGGAAGATCCTGGCCAGCAGGGGCAGAATCGGCTGCGTCACAAAGAGGTTGAAGAACGCGCAGAAGCCGGCCAGCATTACCGGCGTGGTTCTGGGTGGGCCAACGGGCTTGTGGGTGGATGTCGGCAATCGGCGCGGGAAATTCCAGCTTAAACCGTTTGCTATCTTGAACCAGTGAATTCCTCGGTCGGTCAACTGGAGCTCGCCTTGCTGCGGGCCAACCTCCACACATTCGAACGCCGCTTCTACGATCTCCTCGGCCCCCGGTATATCCAGCTCGATGAAGCCCGTGCCCAGGCTGCCCAGCTCCGCTCGAAGTACTTTCCCACGGCCCATAAGGACGCCATCACCGCCCGGCAGCTGGTTCGCCAGTCCACCGAGGAGTGCACCAACGCCTCCCACCGCCCGCCCGCTGACCCTGACAAGCTGAAAAAGCTACAGCGCGAGCTCGCCCGAGCCTTCCACCCGGATCTCGAAACCGACCAGGCACGCCGCGCCGTCCGCGAACGCCTCATGGTGGAGGTCAACCTGGCCTACGCCGATGCCGACATCCGGCGCCTGCGTCTGCTGGAAGGCGCGCTCGTCCGCGATGAAATCGGCGACGCAGCCCAGGATCTCGCCGCTCTCGCCGCATCGCCGATCAACGAACTGCGCGAGCGCGTCGAATACGCAGCAAGACATGACAAGGACTTGCTGAAGCAGCTTTCGAGCTACCTTCTGAAGCATATTGAGGAGGCCTTCAAGTCCGGTCCCCGCCTTCTCCCCCAGACCGTGCACTACCCCAACCTTGTGGAACGCGCCCGCGCCGACCTGCAGGTGTTCTCGCACGCACGCCAGCTCCCGTTCCCGGAATTGCGGACCATGGGCGAAATCTCCATTCGGCCCATTCGCGATATCGATACGCCCGCAACCGTTGTCGGCCAGGCCAAGGGGCTGGTCAACATCCCGCACGGCAAGGCCGTTATCCTGCGAATTTCCAGCCAGTGCAAGGATTTGAAGGCCTTGGACCGTCTCGATCCGGGCGACCTTCAGGGCCTGATCGACGAATGGCCGGACTTCGTCAACTTCGGCGACGAGGATATCCAGCCCCTCGCCCGGTTCCGTGGCCTCGAAGTGATTTCCCTGGGACGGACCGAAATTACCGGCCGCGTTTTTGACAAGTTCCCAACCCTGCACGAACTCCGGGTCCTGATCCTCGACGAAACGCAGTTCGACGATGCGGGCCTGATGCGGCTGGAGGAGTGTGTCTGGATGCAGCGACTCGACCTCAGCTTCACCCAGGTCACTGGAACCGGCGTCCGGGCGATCCACAATATGACGGCCCTGCGCGAATTGAACCTTTACGGCACGGACACCCACGATGCCGACCTGTTCGTACTGGACAAGATTCCAGGTTTGCGAAGTCTGAACTTGGGTCTAACCAGCGCTTCCGATGGCTGTGCCCAGCATCTGCGCCATCTCAGCCATTTGGAGGTTCTGAACCTGGGAGGCACCAAGATCACCGACGCCATCCTGGATACAGTGGTGGCGCTCCCCGCGCTAAGGGAACTGGTGTTGTGGGAAACGGCGATCACCGATGCAGGTTTGGACCGCATCAGCCGAATCCCCACCTTGGAGTATGTGGATGTGGACCAAACGCAGGTTACCCCCGAGGCGCTGAGGGCGTTCCGACCCACCCGTCCGGACGTAAAGCTCCCGGCGGACATCTGGGCCGAGTCGTAAGCCGATGGAATCCTAGCGGACTGAATTCTGAAACGCGATGCGGCGGGCGTAGGCGGGGGTGTTGGCCAGCGCCAGCCCCCACAGTACGTGGCCGATACGCATCTGCATGTCAGGCGCGTAGATCCCGATGATCGGCGCGAGGGATTTCACCAGCATGCCGAAGACAACCGTGTGCAGGATGAGGCCGGTGAGCACTCCGCAAAGTGCTAGAACACGATAGCCCTCTGTCTTCCCGAAGAAGCCCACTAACTGGCCCCAGGCCGCTCCCGCCAAGCCGTAGGTGAAGACCAGGAACGCCATGCCCGACCAGGAGTCCGGGTGGTAATAATTCCGATACGCATTCGGCCCGTGGAAGAGGATCGCGAACAGGTTGACCGGCAGCCATGGCGACCGGCCAACCGCGACGGAGCACAGAACCAGCCATCCGACCATTGCCATCGTTCCGAGGACACCCGCCTGCAAGCCCGCCAACGTGAAATGGAAATGTTGGCGCGAGTCGTCCATTTCTTGAGGCTATCAGTTGGAGGTATGGCGGACGGTTGGCAGCAGCACCACCATGCCCCCGTCGACACCCAGCACCGGCGGCAGCGATTGCTGCCGTTGTTCCCAGCGTTGCGGCCGCAGAATGCGCAGGACCGCAATCTCGTCGCAGTTGTGGAACTTGGCGCAGCGCAGGCAATCCTTCCATGCCTTCAGCGGTAGTTCCCCGCGCTCCACCTCGTTGAATCCGACCTTGGCGAAGAAACCCGGCACGTAGGTGAATGCAAATGCCGCATCCAGCCCGTACATCTTGGCCTCGTACACCAATGATTCCACGATCAGCCGACCGATCCCGGCGGTCTTGTGGCTCTCGGCGACGGCCAGCGACCGGATTTCGCCGATTTGCGGTGAATAGAAGTGCAGTGCTCCGCATCCGGCCAAGCGGTTGCCCTCGTAGGCCACCATGAAGTCGCGCATGTTCTCTGACAGCTCGAATTCGGTCCTGGGGAGCATGATGCCGCGCGCCGCGTAGCCGTTGATCAGGTTGAGCAGGTCGGGAATGTCCTGCATGGAGGCCTTGCGGACCTCGATGTTCTTGTTCGACGTGGTTGCCGGGGCCACCATGTCGAGCGTGAGGCCGGAAATCATGCCGCCACTACTTTCGTGCCGACAGCTTCTCCTGCGAAAACGCGTGAGACGATCCCGGCATCGGAACCGCGCACGATTCGGACCTCTCCCACGCCGCCAAGTACCGCCTCGCAAGCCGCGTTGAGTTTCGCCTGCATGCCGCCGGTCGCGACGCCGGTTTCGATCAGGTTGCGGCAATCGGCCACGGTCAAAGTGGGGATGATGGTCTTCGAGCCGTCGAGGACACCGGGAACGTCGGTCAGAAACACCAACCGGTCCACAGTCCAGCCGGAGGCCACGGCGACAGCCATGGAATCGCCGTTCACGTTGAAGACTTCGCCTGCCGCGCCGCCTGCGACGCAGGCCACCACCGGTACAAATCCGTTTGACGAAAGCGCGTTCAAAACGCCAGGGTCCGAAGAAACAACCTTGCCGACAAATCCCAGCGCCGGGTCGAGCTGTACGGCCGTTGCCAAGCCGGAATCGATGCCCGTGAGGCCGACTGCGCGCGCACCCGCCGCGCACAGCGCCGCCACCAGCTGGGTGTTGACCGACCCGGCCAATACCTTCATCACGGCGTCGATGGTTTCCTTCGTGGTCACCCTGAGGCCGCCGACAAACGTGCTCTTGATCCCGCGTTCGTCCAGAAAACGGGTCATCTGCTTGCCGCCGCCGTGCACTACCGAAACCGCAACGCCGCCGGCCGAAAGCTCCGCAAGCTGCCGGGCGATGTCGTGCCGCGAGGCCGGATCGTCCAGCAGGCTGCCGCCAATTTTTACCAATGCCTTCATCTAGAGAAGTCCTGCCGTTTCTTCAAAGCCCAGGGCAAGGTTCATGTTCTGGATCGCCTGTCCGGCCGCACCCTTCACCAGATTGTCGATGGCGCTGACCACGACGCACCGCCGCGACTTGGGGTCGGCAATCACGCCGATGTCGCAGAAGTTCGTCCGCTGGACCGCCTTCAAGTCCGGCACATTGCCAGCCTCGTAGAGCCGCACGAACGGCTCGTCGCGGTATTGGGCCAAATAGACTTCCAGAATCTGGGCAGCCGTCATCGGCTCCACAGTGCGGAAGTAGATGGTTTCGAGGATTCCCCGGTCGATCGGGATCAACTGCGCGGTGAAGCTGAACTCCTCCTCCTGCAATCCGCTGGTTTGAAGTACCTCGGGTACGTGGCGGTGGTTCAGGATCGAGTAGGCCGAGAAATTTTCCGTCACCTCGCAGAATGCGTTCTTCAGCGTCGCCTTGCGTCCCGCGCCGCTGACGCCGCTCTTGGCGTCGCAGACAATTCCCGCCGCGCGGTCGAGAATTCCCGCAGCGACCAACGGACGGATCGCCAGATTGGCGGCGGTCGGGTAGCAGCCCGGATTCGAGACGAGATTCGCGCCGCGCGTTGCCTCCCGGTTGTACTCGGGCAGTCCGTAGACTGCGGAGGCCAGTAGCGATTCCGCCGTGTGCTCTTCCTTGTACCACTGTTTGTAGCGCTCGGCGGTTTGCAGGCGGAAGGCCCCGCTCAGATCGACAACGACGGCCCCGGCGTCCAAGTACTTCGGGGCGAGGTCCATGGAGACCTCGGGCGGCGTGGCCAACAGGACGGCTGTGATGCCGGCGTCGGCGACCGCTTCCGGCGTCGCGGCGGCACGCAGCACATTCGATTTGCGCAGAAGTTTGGCATCGCCGCCGGCGTCGGAACGGTGTTCCAGCAGAACAGGCTCGCAGTTGGGGTGTTTGGAGAGGATTCGAACGGCTTCGGCACCGCTATACCCTCTGAAGCCCACGATTCCGATGTGGGCGATTCCTACGGGGGTTGACATGGGAATGATTATTTATACAGCTGACTGAATAAATATACCATGACAGCCGGGTGTCGTTCAAACCGCTAAACTGGAGGCAAGTGGATTTCTCTTTCAGTGCCAAGACCCTTGAGTGGGACCGCGTCCGGGCCATCGTAGGCCGATTTGTCTCCACCTCCGCAGGCCGTGCCCTTTTAGACCAGATGGAGCCCACCGCGGACGGTCCGGCCATCGAGTCGGC
>CAITMP010000949.1 GCA_903893525.1 uncultured Acidobacteriia bacterium
CGCGGCTACTCAACGCACTGGCGCAGGAATTTATTGACAACAACTACAGCATCGCGGCACTGCAGCGTCTGATCGTGACCTCCGACACTTACCAGTTGGCATCCGAGTACCCCGGCAACTGGGACCCAACATGGGAAAAGTATTTCGCGCGCCACTTCGTCCGCCGCTTATGGCCGGAGGAATTGCACGATTCTGTCGTCACGGCACTTCAAACGCTTCCCTCGTACACAGTACCCGGATTCTCCAATCCCTCAGCTGTCTATGGGGTGGATTCGGCGGGTTTCGGCAAGATCTCCTACGCAATGCAGGCCCCCGACGTCGTGAACATGCCCGATGGCGGCGGCACCTCCAGCCAGTTCCTGGACCTGTTCCTGCGTGGCAACCGCGACGACCAACCCCGTAAAAGCGAAGGCTCTATTTTGCAGACGCTTGCCCTCATGAACGACAATTTCATCGAGAACCGAATCCATGCGACGGGCACTGGGGCAACGGCAACCTTTCTGGCCAAGCTGCTGGCCACGCCCATCACAAACGATGTCTTGATTGACACCTTGTACATGGATGTCCTTTCGCGCCACCCCAGCGCCGATGAAATGGCTGCGACTGGGGCACAACTTCTAAAGGGCGGGACCATCAACCGCAAATCCAACGCTGAGGACGTCCTGTGGACGCTCCTGAACAAAGTCGACTTCGTGTTCAACTACTGAGGGGGCAGCCATGGAAAATCAAGAGAAATTCGAAAAACTGTTCCGCCAGAATCCGCACCCGGTGAAGCCCTTCTCGGAGAAGCCCCACCTGACCAGGCGCAGGTTTCTGAACTTGGCCGGGACCGGGGTTACCGCTTCTTGGCTGGCCTCCAGCCTGCCTGCCGCACCGGTGATTGATTCCACGCCGGTGAAGATGCAGAACACGGCCAAGAACGTGATTTTCATCCTGCTGGCCGGCGCGCCCAGCCATACCGACACGTTTGACCTAAAGAATGTCAACGGTGTAACGCCCGCCTCGTTTGCGCCGGACACGATCAACGGGATGCTGTTCCCGACGGGCCTGATGCCGAAGATCGCCAAACAGATGGGCGAGATAGCCTTGGTCCGGTCGATGCGTTCGTGGGCCTTGGTGCACTCGCTTGCCCAGACGTGGACCCAGATCGGCCGCAATCCCGCCGGAGTGCTCGGCAACGTCTCGCCCAACATTGGGAGCGTGGTGGCCATCGAGAAGGCCGCAGAACGCCTCCCGGGCCAGGTGTTCCCCACATTCCTCGCGCTGAACTCCAACGGGGCTGCTGGACCAGGCTATTTCCAGTCCGCTTATGCGCCGTTCAAGGTGACCCCGTCCACCGGCGGCCTCAAGAATACAGCCAACGCCGACGGCGAAGCGCGATTCAACCAGCGCTGGGACTTCCTCCACCACCTGGACGATCCGCTCCGGGTCGCCGCACCGGACGGCTCCGCAATGCGGGATTTCGACGAGTTCTACACTGCCGCCAAGGGCATCATGTACAACCCGGTCGTGACCAAAGCGTTCAGTTTTTCCACGGCGGACTCGGTGACCTACGGCAGTTCCACCTTCGGGAACGCCTGCCTGATGGCGAAGCAGGTCCTCGCGGCCAACGAGGGTACCCGGTACATCGAGATCACGCTGGGCGGCTGGGACATGCACAACAACATCTACCAAGCCAACCAGCTGCCGCAGTTGACGAAAACGCTGGATAACGGTTTGGGTCAGTTGATCGCGGACCTCAAGGCCTTGGGGCTTCTCGATAAGACGATGATCGTTATGTCCGGAGAATTTGGCCGTACAGTGGGCAAGCTGACTGCCGCAGCCGGCCGTGACCACCACCCGCAGCAGTTCGCACTCTTCGCCGGTGGCGGGGTCAAAGGCGGCAAGGCGATTGGTGCTACCGATCCAGCGGGCTCCTCGACGGTGGATTCAGGCTGGTCACGGCAACGCGATATCAAGCCGGAGGACTTGGAAGCCACGATCTACTCGGCGATGGGTATCAACTGGACCAGCATCCGCCGCGACGATCCACTGGGACGCGGCTACTACTACGTCCCCAATTCCGACACCGATTTGTACGGCCCGATCAACGAGTTGTTCAAATAGGAGTTTGAGCACAGTTCCAAGCCAATTCGACAAGGCGCAAGCCTTCCGCAATCTCCATGACAGGCCGGGCGGTTTCGTCATCCCCAATCCTTGGGATGCCGGCACCGCCCGGCTTTTGTCGTCGTTGGGATTCAAGGCCATGGCCACTACCAGTGCGGGTCTCGCATTTTCCCTGGGTCGTCGGGATGCCGCCCAAAATGTCAGTCCCGACGAGACACTCCTGAATGCCCGTGCAATTGTTGACGCCGTACCGCTTCCGGTATCGGTCGACCTGGAAAATGGCTTTGGCCATAATCCGCAGGATGCCGCCGAAGCCGTCCGCCGGGCGGCCTCGGTAGGAGCGGTGGGTGGGTCCATCGAAGACGCCTCGGGAGATCCGCTGCGTCCTATCTACGATCTCACCCTTGCCGTGGAACGGGTAGCCGCCGCAGTGGAGGCCGCCCGTGCCCTGCCCTTTCCGTTCATCCTGACGGCCAGGGCCGAGAACTTCCTCTACGGCCACTCCAATCTGGAGGACACCTTGCGTCGCCTCCAAAAATTTCAAGCCGTGGGTGCGGATGTCCTTTATGCACCAGGACTATCTGGCATCGACGCGATACGAACGGTGTGTACCGCCGTCTCGAAGCCGGTGAACGTGCTCGCGGGTCCAGGCTACACCGTGGCCGAGTTGCTGGGGGCAGGAGCGAAACGGATCAGCCTCGGCTCCGGCTTGAACCGTGTGGCGTTGGGAGCGTTCCTGCGCGCGGCGGAGGAAATTTCCACCGCTGGATCGTTCGACTGCCTGAAGGAAGCCATCCCGTACAGTGTCTTGAATGAACGGATATAATTGCCACTTGAGAACAGCAATTGCAGTGATTCTCGCCGCGAGCACCATGTGTGCGGCCGACCCGTCCACGGCACCCCGGATGCTTTGGGGCGACACCGCCCGCCTTGGCCGTCCCTTCGCCAAGGACCCATCGGTGATTAAGTTCCGCGGCAGGTATCTGATGTATTTTTCGGTGCCCGCCTACGGGGACAACCGCCCCGGCGACGGTTGGGCGGTCGGGATCGCGGAGAGCCGGAACCTAGCGGATTGGAAGAAGATTGCGGAGGTCCCCCCGGTAGGTGACTACGAGAAGAAGGGCTTGGCTGCGCCATACGCCAGGGTCGTCGACGGAAAA
>CAITMP010000950.1 GCA_903893525.1 uncultured Acidobacteriia bacterium
GCCGTAGGTGGGCAGACCCCGCCCACCGCTACCGAAGCATCCAGCAAGGTTTGGCGGCTACCTCCCAACAGCCGGAAATGGGAAGCGGCACCACCACTTCCCGGACTGGGCCGCATCCTCCCCGTGGTTGCCGGAGGTCGCAATGGTATCTTTGCCGCCAGCGGTGCCTCACTATCCGCAGATTCCTCTGGAAAACCGGTCAGATCCTACCTCCGCGACGCCTTCCATTACCGCCCGGAAACCGGCTGGAGGGTGATGCCGCAACTCCCGTCGCCAGTCCTGGGTGCCCCGTCCTACTGTGACGACGGCGGCAAATTCGTAGTCCTCGGCGGCGATGACGGAGCCCATGCGGGAGAAATCCCAGATCCCGGCCCGAAACACCCGGGCTTCGGCCGCGACATTCTCAGCTTCGACCAAGGCATTTGGCGCACCGTCGGCAAGTTGCCCGAGGGCCTCGTCACCACCGGTGCGGCACTTTGGAACGGTCTAGCAGTCGTGCCATCCGGGGAAAACCTGCCCGGTACAAGAACCACCCGCGTTCTCTCCAACCCGATTCGCGTTAGAATTGCGCCATGCGCGCTCTCGTAGTTCTTTCGCTCATTGCCGGACTGGCCGCCGCCCAAACCCCCGAACCACTCCTTAAGTGGATGGGTTCCATCGCCGAGCGCCAACTGTCCAGTCGCGAAGCCGAAATCTCCGCCATACGAAATGTGGGTGACGCCCGTGAGCGCCAACGCCGCGTTCGCTCCAAAATCCTCGAACTCATCGGCGGCTTGCCAGACTATACCGGTCCCCTCAACGCACGCGTCACTGGCACCATCCCCATGCAGGGTTACAACATCGACAAGGTGATCTTCGAGAGCCTCCCGGGCTACCTCGTCACCGGCAACGTATACATCCCCAACTCACCCGGCAGACATCCCGGTGTCCTTTTCGCCCTCGGCCACTGGGATGAGGGCAAGCCCGCGGCCCAACTCATCGCCGCCAACCTCGCCCTGAAGGGTTTTGTGGTGCTGACCTACGACCCGGTTGGCCAAGGTGAACGCCAGCAAGCATGGTCCCCCGTCCAAAACGGGTCGCTGATCGGAGGTTCCACCGAGCAGCACACCACGCTCGGCGCTCAGTCCCTCTGGATCGGCCAAAGTTTCGCCCGATACCGGATTTGGGATGCCAAACGTGCACTCGACTACCTCGCCAGCCGCCCCGAAGTGGACCCCGACAAGCTCGGAGCCTCCGGTTGTTCCGGCGGCGGCACCGTGGCGACGTACATCTCCGCCCTCGACCCCCGAGTCAAGGTCGCGGCACCCTCCTGCTACGTGAATTCCTTCCACGAGGTATTCCCCGGACCCACCGGTGACGCCGAACAAAGCGTCCCCAATTTCATCGCCTCCGGTTTCGACATCGCCGACTACATCGAACTCTTCGCCCCCAAACCGTGGTTGGTAGGCTCCACAGAGGGCGATTTCTTCCCGATCGCCGGTGCCCGCCGCGCGGTCGACGAAGCCAAGCGCTACTACAGTTTTTTCGACGCCCAGGATCGCGTCAAATGGGTGGTTGGACCCGGTGGCCACGGCACTCCCAAGGAGGTCCGCGAGGGAATCTACGGCTGGATGATCCGCTGGCTGAAGGACGGCAAGGGCTCCCAAAATGAAGAAACTGTCGAACTCCTGCCCGACTGGCGGCTATGGGCCTCACAATCCGGCCAGGTTGGCGGCCGCCAGCTTTTCGAATGCCTGCGGGACGAACGCCAACGCATGCGCAAGCCGCTGGACCGCACCGCATTGGCGACCGAATTGAAGCGAATCGCGACCGGCCCCGAATCGCCTGCCCTGCCGTTCACCGCCGCCAGTGAGTTCAAGTTCACCGGAATCGCCGACCAGATCCTCATTCGATCCGGCAACAAGATCGTTTCGGCGCACCCAGCAGTCCCAAAACCC
>CAITMP010000951.1 GCA_903893525.1 uncultured Acidobacteriia bacterium
GCTACCGCATGTCTGGCCACCAGCGCCGGCTGGATCGCCTATAGTCGGCTGGCGCTTACCGACATTCCCCTGGCGGTCCTATTCAATGTAGCCTTGCTGGCGGCGTTATCGCCGGGCAGGCGCAACACTCTGCTGGCGGCAACGGCCCTGGGACTGGCGGTGCTGGCGAAGAGCCTGGTCCCGCTGGTGCTGTTTGCGCCTGTCCTCGCGCTGTCAATTCCCGCAGGTGGTCCGCGCCGGCTGAAGGATTGGCTCTCCCCCGCCCCTCTGGCATGTTTCCTGATCTGCGCGGTGCCGTGGCACGTGGTTTGCGACCGGCGGAACGGACCGGTTTTTATCCAGACGCTCTTCTTCGAACACCAGTTCGGGCGGGCGGTCTCCTCGTCGCTGCAGCATGTGCAGCCTTTCTGGTACTACCTGCCAGTGCTGGCGATGCTCTTGTTTCCGTGGTTTCCGCTGCTGGGGCTGGTGCGGGTGGAGTGGCGCGACCAAAAGCTCAGGACCCTGGCGTCTGTTGTCGTATTTGGGTTTGTATTTCTCTCGACCGTAGTGAACAAGCTCCCGCATTATGTCCTGCCGCTGGTGCCATCCATTTGCATCCTGATGGCGATGGGTCTGGCGCGAGCGAAACGGCCGCAGCTGGCAATGGTGTTGCCAATGGCGCTGCTGGGACTCTTGCCCGTGGCTGCGCAAGTGTTGCCGAATGCTCTGGCGCATGGACTCCGCTCCACCCCGGTCTTGATTTCTTCAGCGCTGGGGTGGGTGGGAGTGATGTTGGTGGTCGGGTTGGTTCTGGTGCTCGTGGTGAAGGATCGGGCCTTGGCCGTCGTGCCGGTGGTGGTCGCCGGAGCGTTCCTATGGTTGCAGTGGACGGCATTTCCGCAACTGGACAAGGCCGCATCGGCACGGCCCATGTGGCTCGCAAAACACCCGGACTGCCTCGAAACGGCCAACCGCGCCACCGACTATGGACTGGCGTACTATTCGGGACATCGCTTGCTACCGTGCGGCTACACTGGTGCAATGACTCGATCCGGAGCTGTCATGGCCGTGGCGCTTGCTAGCGCGGGAGTTGGTGTGGCGGACGCGCAAACGTGGGACAAACTTGTGGACCGTTACTTCCACGAAGCCATTTTCCCTTTCGGGACCAGTGGCGGCGTGCAGTCAGGATTCCACCAGTACGATTCGAGCCTGGACGATCTCTCGGCGGCGGGCATTTCCAAACAGAACGAGTTGCTGCGGCGTTTCGAAAAAGAGGTTTCCGCCTTCCCTGCCTCGACGCCCGACCGCGAACTGGTGCTGGCCAACATCCATGCCGGACTGCTGGCAAACGAATCCATTCGGATGTGGGAGAAGAATCCCGATCTGTACTCAAGCGCCGCCAGCAACGCGGCATTTGTGATCATGAGCCGGAGTTTCGCGCCGGCCGACGCCCGACTGCGCTCCCTGGTGGCGCGCGAAAAACAGATGCCCAGGATGTTCGCCGATGCCCGCGCGAATCTGAAGAATCCGCCGAAGGTCTATACAGAGGTGGCAATTGAGCAGCTGCCGGGCATCGTCAGCTTCTTCGAGAGCGATGTCCCCAAGGCCTTCGACCAAGTGAAGGACAAAGCCCTCAACGACGATTTCCGCAAGGCCAACGCCGCAGTAGTGGCAGAGTTGAAAGCCTACGAGAAGTGGCTCAAGACCGACTTGCTGGCGCGATCCAAGGGCGATTTCCGCATCGGGGCCGAAAACTACCGTAAGAAGCTGGCCTACGACGAGATGGTCGACATTCCGCTCGACAAGCTGCTGCAAATTGGATACACCGACCTGCGCAAGAACCAGCAGTGGTTCCGGGAAACGGCCAGAAAGATCGATCCGAAAAAGACTCCCGAGCAGATTCTGGATCAATCGGGGAGGAACCATCCGGCTCCCGACAAGCTTCTGCAAGCTTTCCGGGACACCCTGGAAGGGTTGCGGACGTATATCGAGGCCAAGGGAATTGCAACGGTGCCATCCAGGGTGATGCCGATCATCGAGGAAACGCCGCCCTTCGCTAGAGCGCTGACCTTCGCGTCGATGGACATGCCCGGTCCGTATGAAAAGGTGGCGAAGGAATCGTTCTTCAACGTGACGCTGCCGGAAAAGACTTGGACGCAAAAGCAGGTGGACGAGCACATGGCGGCGTTCAACCATGGGGTGATTCTGAGCACGGCGATCCACGAGGCTTTCCCGGGTCACTATCTGCAGGGGCTGTGGATTGACAAGGCACCCTCGATGGCTCGGCGGCTCATCGCGGCCAACACCTACGTCGAGGGCTGGGCCCACTATACGGAACAGATGATGCTGGACGAAGGCTACGGCAACGGCGACCCGGTGCTCCGATTGGGCCAGTTGCAGGATGCCCTGCTGCGGAATGCTCGGTTCATCGTGGGTATGGAGATGCACACGGGGAAAATGACGTTCGAGCAAGGTGTCGACTTCTTCGTCAAGGAAGGCTTCCAGACCCGGACCAACGGTGAGCGCGAAACCAAGCGGGGCACTTCGGATCCGACCTACCTCTACTACACGCTGGGGAAACTGGAGATCCTCAAGCTGCGTGAGGATTACAAGAAGAAAATGGGTCCCAAGTACAGCTTGCGCGAATTCCACAACAGGCTGCTGAGCCAGGGGATGCCGCCGATCAAGGTCGCGCGGAAGGAATTGCTCGGGGACGATTCACCCGTCCTATGACTCGCCGGGAACTATTGGGGACGGCTGTTGCGGCGGCGATGCCATCGTTCGCCGCGTCGGGTGCGGCCAAGCCCAACATCGTATACATCATGGCGGACGATTTGGGGTACGCCGACCTTTCCTGCTACGGGAGGACGGACTACCGAACCCCCAACATCGACCGTCTGGCCGCTGGCGGCATGCGGTTCCTGCAGGCCTATGCTAATTCAGCAGTCTGTTCGGCGACGCGGACGGCTCTCATCACGGGCCGGTATCAGTACCGGTTGCCAGTCGGGTTGGAGGAACCCATCAGCGAAAACAGCAAGCCCAACCAAGGTCTGCCGCCATCGCATCCGACGCTGCCGTCCTTGCTCAAGAAGGCCGGGTATGGCACCGCGCTGGTGGGCAA
>CAITMP010000952.1 GCA_903893525.1 uncultured Acidobacteriia bacterium
CCACAAACCGCAGCCCGCTTGCGTGCCCATGGCTTCCAGGTACGGGAACTCGACCTCTCGGAATTGCTCAAGGCCGAAAGCGGCGTCACCTGCTCGAGTCTGATTTTCGACTAGTTCCCCACGTAGCGCGAATACAGGCTGCGGGCGACTCCCACATCCTGAGTACCCTTGATAATTGCCCGGCCATCGGCGAAGACCATTATCTCGTAGTCGCCGTCCGCCAGCCGCAGCGCAAATTCATTCACGCGCACGTTGCCGACAAGCTCAAGCTGACGGGCCAGTGCGGCCAAGTCGACCGGTCGCCGGCGCTCATGAATTTGCACCGCGTTTCGGCCACACAAGCTTACCGGAGCACGCCGCAAACCCTCCAAGTAGGGGAACTCACGCCGTCCGCATGCCGGACAATCGGAATCACGACCCGGCATCGAGACCTCGCGGACCGGCCCATTCCACAAATTGGCCGTAAAGATCTTACGCCGGACCTGGTCCGCCTTCCCGGCAAGGATCTTCAACGCCTCCATGGCTTGTATGGAAGCAATCAGGCTGGTGACGGGACCCATCACCCCCGATGTCTCGCAGGTTGGCTGTGCGCCTGAAGGAGGTTCCGGGTAAATGCATCGAAAACACGCGGACAACCCCGGAAGAATCGGCATTGCAATCCCGTAGGCCCCCACGGCCGCGCCGTAAATCCACGGGATGCCATCGCGCACGCAGAAATCATTGATCAGTAGGCGTGTCTCGAAGTTATCGGTAGCGTCCAAAACAACATCTACTCCACCGAGCAATTCCTCGACGTTTGCAGGGTTTAGGTCGGATACAAAGGCTTCGATCACGACGCCGGAGTTCGCTTCCAACAGGTGTCGCCGCGCAGCCTCGGCCTTCGGAAGTCCCGCCTCGGCATCGGACTCGGTATAAAGAACCTGGCGCTGTAGATTGCTCTCCTCCACGTAGTCGCGGTCGATCAACCGCAACGTTCCGATTCCCGCGCGCGCCAACAAACCCGCCTGAACGGTTCCTAGGGCACCGCATCCCACGATGGTGGCGGACGAGGCGGCCAACCGTGCCTGACCCTCAGGCCCGAATGGGGTGAAACGAGTCTGACGGCTGTAACGTTCCTGAATTGACATGCTCCGCCGACATGGTAACAGACAGCGGATTCTTGATACCATGAAGCAGTTGCGGCACCGCTACGTATTCGGCGCTTTCGCCGTCTTCATGCCATTGGCCATGGCAATGGCGCAGGACCAGCCGCCAAAAGCCGCGGTCGGTCTGGACGGGCGGAAGATCGCGTCCATCACATTCGACCCGCCACGGCAGCCGCTCGAACTGAGCGAGATCCGCGAAATCCTACCCCTGAAGGCAGATCAACCGTACAGCGCGGGGACCCTGCGGCAAGCGATTGAGCGCCTGTATGCGACGGGCCGCTACCGTGATATCCAAGTCGATGCCACTAATTTGGGGGAAGGTGTCGCCCTCCGGTTCCTGACGCTGAACAGTTGGTTTATCGGCAAAGTTTCGGTAGAGGGAGATTTTTCGGAACCTCCGTCCCATGATCAGCTCGCGGGTGCCGCCGGGTTGGAGTTGGGCTCGCCCTTCGACCCCGTCCAGGTTGCTGCCGGAGAAGAAAACATCCGGAAGATGCTCCTCGCGAACGGATTTTTCAGCGCCACCGTGACCCATCGTGAGGAGCAGGACGATGTGTGGCAGCAAGTCCGGGTTATCTACATGGTTTCACCGGGCAAGCGTGTCAAATACCGCACCCCACAGTATCAAGGGGATATGTCCGTCGTGTCCGCCAGCGACGCAACCCGCGCCACAGGCTGGCCAAAGTTCATTGTGCCTGGATATCGCGGCATCACCCAGACCAGGACGCGGGCGGGGGTGGACAACATCCGTTCGAAATTCCAGAATTCCAACCGCCTGCAAGCGACCGTAACACTGGATGGCATCAAACCCGATGGCACCCCGATGCTAACAATCCATCCCGGTTCCATCGTGGAAGTGCGGGCCCAGGGCGCGAAGGTTTCCCGATCCACCTTGAAACAGCACGTTCCGATCTTCGAGGAGCGAACGGTGGATGCCGATTTGATTGCGGAGGGCGCGAACAACCTCCGGGACTATTTCCAAGCCCGCGGATACTTCGAGGCCAGCGTCGAGGCTGATGACCCTCAAACCGTGGTCGGGAAGACCCAGATCACTTATCAGATTGATACAGGTCCACGCCATAGGCTCGCCCACGTGGAGATCGTGGGAAACCGCTATTTCAGTTCCGATACGATCCGGGAGCGCCTGTTTGTGGTGCCGGCGTCATTCGACCTCCGCTTGGGCCGCTACAGCGAGGCATTGCGCAGACGCGACGAACAGGCAATCACCGATCTCTATCGATCCAACGGCTTCAGCGCCGTGAAGGTGACTTCGCGGACCGAGGATGATTACAAAGGCAGGAATGGCGATGTGGCAGCGTTCTTTGCCATCGACGAAGGCCCGCAGCAGCGTGTGGCCATGTTGCGAATCGAGGGAGCGAGCAAGCTGGACCTGTCGCGCACTTTGGCCACGCTGAGTTCCCAAACGGGACAGGTATTCAGTGAATTCAACATCGCGGCGGACCGCGAAACGATCATCCAGGAATACGGAGCGGCTGGATTTGCTGGCGTGACTTTCGAATGGGAGAGCACGCCTGGTACCCAACCCAATACCGTGAACCTGAAATTTGTGGTCGGTGAGGGGGAGCGCCAGACGGTGCGGGACGTCGCGGTCACGGGGTATACGACGACGCGGGCGAAGTTGGTCCAGAAGCAGATCGGGCTCAAGGCGGGCGATCCGCTGTCCCCGTCGGCGATGGCGGACACCCAGCGGCGTCTCTATGACCTGGGCATATTTGCGCGGGTCAACATGGCGGTGCAGAATCCAGATGGCGACGAGCGCACGCGAACGGTGCTCTACGACTTGGATGAAGCCAGCCGCTACTCCCTAACCGGGGGATTCGGCGCGGAATTCGCGCGCATCGGCGGCAGCAACACGGTTTCGGACCTATCCGATCCCGGTGGATCGGCTGGATTCAGCCCGCGGGTTTCGCTCGACCTGGCACGTTTGAACTTCCTCGGTCGCGGCCAGACGATCAGTTTCCAGAGCCGCCTCTCCACGCTGCAACGCCGCGCCGCGCTCAGCTACTTTGTGCCACGCGTCCTGGGACTCCCGAAATTCGACGCCAACCTCTCGATCTTCTACGACGACACCCACGATGTGAAGACCTTCCAATCCAAGAGGGAGGAGTTTTCGGCCCAGTTTGTCCAGCACGAATCCAAGTCGATCACGATGTTCTACCGGTTCAACTACCGGAACGTTGGGGTGTCCAATCTCAAGATCGATCCATTGCTGCTGCCACGGCTCGCGCAATCGGTGCGCGTGGGCGTAGCCGCATTCAACTTGGTACAGGATCGGAGGGATGACCCGACCGATCCGCACAAGGGCGTCTACAACACGATTGACGTAGGGTTGGCGGCGCGGGCATTCGGGTCCCAGACCAGCTTTGTGCGGATCTTGGGGAGAAACGCAACGTACCACCGCATCACGGACAAGCTGATCTTTGCCCGCGAGACCCAGTTCGGAATCCAACCGGCGTTCAGCAACTCCAATGCCGGCGACAGCTCAGACCCAATTCCGCTTCCAGAGCGCTACTACGGTGGAGGCGGCAGCGGCATACGGGCGTTCCCTGAGAACCAGGCCGGACCGCGTGACTTGCTCACGGGTTTCCCGCTGGGCGGTTCGGCGCTGTTCTTCAACAATTCGGAGCTGCGATTCCCACTCTACGGTTCCAACATCAACGGGGTACTGTTCGAGGATGCGGGCAACATCTATTCCAGCCTCGGCAAGATGTCGCTCCGGACAGACCAGAAGAACCTCGCGGATTTCAATTACATGGTGCACGCCGCTGGATTCGGACTCCGATACAGGACGCCGGTGGGACCGTTGCGATTCGATTTGGCTTACAGTATCAATCCACCCAAGTACAACGGATTCCCCGGCAGCTACGTACAGTTGGTGGCATGCTCTGCAGTGGGCGCTGTTACGCCGTGCCAGGCGGCGGTACAGCAAATCAGCCACTTCCAATTTTTCTTCTCGATCGGGCAGGCATTCTGATGCGCCTAATAGCTGGGTTCCTTTTGTTCGCAGGACTTCTGGCTGGGGAAATCGTGGATCGGGTTGCGGTTTCCTGCGGAAAGCGCGCCATCACGGACAGCGCCATTGCGCTCCGCCTGCGACTGACGGCATTCCAAAATGGCAGGCCGGTGCCCTCAGGAGAGGCCGCGCGGAGGGATGCGGCCCACTTGTTGATTGACCAGGCTCTAGTTGAGGAGGAAATGGGAATCGGCCATTACCACCGGATCACTCCCGAGCGCCGCCAACAACTCCTCAGCAGCTGGAACAAGGAGAACGGCAATCTCGACAAACTGACCGAGTATGGTCTGACACCGGAAGATCTGGAACTGGACTTGGCCCGACAAGAGGATCTTCTCAACTTCCTCAACATTCGCTTCCGCCCCGCAGTCCAAGTCCACGAGGAGGAAATCCAGCGGTACTTTGACCTCAAAATTCGTCCGAACGCGGGTCCCGATGCAACGGTGGCAGACTACCGTGCGAGAATTGAGCAACTCTTGGTCGAAGCCCGCGCGGATGTGGAACTTGAGGCTTGGCTGAGGGACCAACGCAAGCGGACGCGCATCGACTTTGTCGAAAAGGAACTCCAGTGAGTCGGACACTGCGATGGGGCGGAGTAGTCGCCGCAATCCTTGGGATGATCGGCCTGACATCGGTCTTGGTCCTGCGGAGCGACTGGCTAAGGGTGCGAATCCTCGCCACCATCATCGACGAAACGGAGCGTGTCACTGGTGGGAGGGTAGAGCTTGGTGGGTACCGCTTCGATTGGCCAAGTCGGATTGTGGAGATCACGCGCTTCACCCTGCATGGCTCGGAGACCTCCGGACCACCACTATTGACCGTCGAACGGGCCACCATCGAGCTGCGGATCGTATCCCTGTTTACGCGCGATGTGCGGCTCGGGAAGATTTCAGCAACCAATCCACATGCCCATCTGATCATTGGCGAGAATGGCACCACCAATCTGCCGCGGCCGAAGGGTCCAAAGTCCGGGAAACGCGTGGCGGACATCATTGTGGATCTCAAGATAGCCGGTCTGGACACTACCGGCGGCACCTTGTTGCTGGAAGTCGCCAAGCAGGGTGCGCGTGCGGTCCCGTGGGATGCGCATGCCTTGGATGTGGGGGCGAAGGTTTCGTACGACCCGCTAGCGGACCGGTATGCCGGGGATGTCGCTGTCGGGAGGGCAAAAGTCTCCCTGTTGGGCAGAACCGTGGACGCTAGCATTGAGGCCAGCGCATCCATGGAGCGGAACCGGATCGGTGCCAGTCGGGTGAAGGTGACCTCGGCGACATCCGAGATCCTGCTAACGGAGGCTGGCTTGGAGAATTTCGCCGCGCCGGTAACCCATGGCCATTTCGTCGCCCGGCTCGGCTTGGCCGAGATCGACAAACGTACTGCGGGGACCATCCAAGCCACCGGCGAGGCGCGATGGGTTTCGCTGGATGACTACAGGGTTACGGGGCACGCCGAAGGCTCCGATGTATCCGTACCACGGGTACGCCATGTCCAGCTAGCCGCGAACTTTGAGCTGACGCCGCAAAAACTAATGTTCCATCAGGCCAAGCTGGCGGCGAACGGTGGAAGGCTGGTGGCTGACGGAAGCTTGGAGAATTGGACCAACCTCCGCGCCACGGGAAAATTGGAAGCCTTCGATATCGCCCGTGCGGCGTCATTGGCCGGTATACCCACCCCTCCCTATGGGGGTGCAGTTTCCGGTCCGTTTGAAGTTCGTGCCAATGCTTCCCGGCAGTTTGCATTAGCCAAACTGGCAGTCACACCGGCTGCCACCGGAACGCCAATGAGGGGACAGGTGGAGTTCCAGTATGACTCCGCCGCCAGTCGCGTCGAGTTGGGGCACAGCTGGATCGAACTGCCCGCAACTCGGGTGGACGTATCGGGAACGCTTGGAGAGCGGCTGGAGGTAAGGGCCTCTTCCCGCAATCCCGCCGAAGTGCTTGGACCCCTGGGTGATCGGGCCCCGAAGATTGGATATGCCTTCGCATCCTTTGACGGCAGCGTCGTCGGGCCACTGGGTGATCCGGTCGTGGAGGGACAGGTGTCGGCCACGGCAATCGTCTTCGACGGAAAGCGCATGGATTCACTATCCGGCGAAGTAGAGGCACGGGCGGGGCGGGTGTCCTCCAACAGCATGATCGCTGCCGTGAATGGCATGCGAATTACGGGAAAAGGCTCGGCCCCGCTCGCGGATTGGGCGCTAACCGCACAGACGCCCATCGACGCCACCGGCGCGATCGAAGCTCTTGATCTAACAACCCTCCCGGAAATTCAGAAGCTGAAGCTCGGTATCGCGGGCCTTCTCTCTGCCAAGGCCGCAGTCTCGGGCACGGTGGGAGCTCCGGTTGTAGCTGCGGACGTCATCCTCGGCCGCGGCGCCATTGAGGGACAGCCCTTCGATTCCATATCGGGAAAGGCCCAATGGGCAAACCGCGATTTGCAGAGCTTCGCCGGTATCTTTGTTTCGGGAACCAAGCGCGTCAATATTACGGCGGCGCTTGGACGCGGCACGGATCTGGAGTTCAATTTCACCAGTAATACGATGGCGCTCAATGAGATCGCCCTCGTGCGGGCCAGACAACCCGATATCCAAGGTTTCGGCAAATTCCATGCCGATGGCTTGGTAAAGATCACAACTGACTCCAAGGGCGACTCGCGCGCCGACTTGGCACGCGTTCGGGCCGACGCCTCCGCCAACGGGCTGGAGCTTTTTGGGCGCAATCTGGGAGACGCCCGATTCACCGCACAAACGAACAACGGCATCGTCTCCACCCATTTCGAATCGAATGCTGCGAAGGCCTCCATCCGGGGTGACGGTACCGTTCGGCTAGGTGGCGAGTATGTGGCCAACGCAAAAATCCAATTCACAGAGTCGGCGTTGAATCCACTGGTGGCACTGATCCTCAAGTCCGAGGACGCCAAGTCGTTGAATTTCGACGGAACGCTCGAAGCGACGTTGGCGGTTACTGGACCCCTCCGCAGGCCGGAGGACATCACGGCGGTGTTCGACATCCCCAAGGTTGAGGTACATCCCTTGGCTGGCACACCCGTCGCCAAACTCCTACCCGGATATTCAGTGGTGAACGATGGGCCGATCCGAGTTTCCATGGCGAAGTCGGTGGCCAAGGTCGAGAGCGCCCACCTCAAGGCGCCCCAGACGGACGTGTCGGTGACTGGTACGGTCTCGCCCTTTGCACCCAATACGGTCTTGGATTTAAAGGTACGCGGCGACCTGAACCTGGCCTTGCTACACACGCTAAGTCCCGATTTGACGTCCTCAGGGGTGCTGACTCTGGATGCAATCGTGCGCGGGGGATTTACCGCGCCGGAACTCTCGGGCCGAGCAGTTCTGCGGAACGGGGACTTCCACTACAGCGAATTCTCGAACGGCCTTTCATCCGCGAACGGGGAAATCACGTTTACCGGATCGAGGGCGAACATACAATCGCTCAGCGCGGAATCGGGCGGTGGACGGGTGCAAGCGACCGGGTTCGCATCGTGGAGTGGCGATCAAATCGCCTTCCGTGTTGAAGCGAAGGGAACCGAGGTGCGCGTGCGCTATCCCGAAGGTGTGAGTTCCGTTTCCGATGCCGCGATCACGCTCTCCGGAACCCAACAGAGGAGCCAGGTATCGGGAACCGTGACTGTACATCGAATTGCGGTCAACCCAAAATCGGATGCCGCTACGATCCTGCAGCTATCGGCGCAGCCTCTGAAGGTCGCCCCTCAAGGCGGCCTGCTGGCCAACATGAATCTGGATGTCCAGGTGGCAACGGCACCGGACGTTGCGATCCAGACCAGCGTGACAAAGAGCGTCAGCGCGGATGCGAATCTGCGGCTGCGCGGGACGGCCACCAATCCGGCAATATTGGGACGCGTGAACATCACGCAGGGCGAGGTTGTGTTCTTCGGCAACAAGTACGACATCAACCAGGGCACAATCTCATTCTTCAACCCGACAAAGATTGAGCCGGTCCTGAATCTGGACTTGGAAACGAAGGCTCGCGGGGTGGATGTGATCCTGACCGTGGCCGGTCCCATGAGCAAGCTCAACGTCAGCTACCGGTCCGATCCACCGCTGCAGTTTTCGGATATCGTGGCGCTGTTGGCGACCGGACGGACGCCGGTGGACCCAACGCTATCCGGGCAGGCGCAGGGGTATCAGCAACTGGGCGCGTCGGAATTGGTGGGCCAGGCAATTGCCAATCCAGTGGCGGGACGGCTGCAACGGTTTTTCGGTGTCAGCCGGCTGAAGATCGACCCTCAGTTGACTGGTTTGACGGGTAGCCCTCAGGCTAGGTTGACCATCGAGCAGCAGATCACGCCCGAGATCCTGTTCACCTACATCACGGACGTGTCGAACACCAATACGCAGCTGTTCCGTGTGGAATGGGCGTTCAACAAGAACTGGTCAGCGATTTTGACCCGCCAGGAGAGTGGCTACGTCGGGATCGATTTCGCATACAAGAAGCGATTCAAGTAGTTCTGATCCGAGCGCGAGAATCGGATGGTGGCCACTGCGCCGGGCCGATATCCTGGGTTCATGAAGTCCGCGCCGATTCGCACCGGAGTTGGGCAAGGCCCATGGAAGACGACCTATCTTAAGGCTTCAGGCCAATAGCACTTTCGACCTCGTTCAGGAGCGTCTGGTTCTGCGTGATCGCCGTTTCACGCTCCTTCGACCCGGCTGGGACAATCACCATGCCGTGGGGCCCGGGACGGTCCACGAACGGGCTCTTCCCCATGACACCGCCGATGTCTGAATCCAGCAGATACGGCGCATAGAACATGTAGTGTGCCACCGTCCGTGCCAGCTTGCCGCCATTCAACATATAAGTTGCCGGCGACAACATGTAGGCCATACCGGGCCGGGCTGGCGGTCGATATTTGCCGGATTGGAAGCCATCGGCCATGATGCGGTCCACAGATTCCGGGGACTCTCCCTTGAGACGGAGCATCGCGTCGTCCATAAATGCCACCAGAATGGTGCGTGTCCCCTCCTCGTCGAAGCAAACGGGGTAGAAGTTACCGCCGCGTCGGCTAACGATGCAAGTGTAGGGGTTCGCAGCGTCCTTCACCTTGACATAGCCGGATTCCGCCAGCACCCAGATGCCGGCACCCTCGCGCAGATGGGGCGGCAACGCATTTACCGCGAGGCGAAGTTCCAAATGACGGGGCAGCATCAGGATCTTGCTCCCGGATTCGTTGTGTTTGTGGTCCTGCCCAAAGGCGGGAATGCTGGCCAGCAATCCCAGTGCGAGTGCGATGACAGTCCATTGTTTGCGTTTCATGCGGCTTTTCCTTGTTCAATGACAATGTTCAGTCCATTGCTTGTTTGGCAGCTTTGGCGACTTGGCCGAATGCCTTCAACATGGTGTCCCATTCCCCGGCGGCAAGGGCGGAGCGCAATTTCTCCTGCGCACGCATCCAGCCGGGTCTTGTTTCGGCGAGGATCCGCTCGCCCTCGGGTGTCAAACGGTAAGTTTTTCTATCGCCTTTGTTTCGGGAATCACCGGCCGGTGTGATCCAGCCATTGCGCTGCATCAGGCGGAGATTGCGCGATAGTGTGGTCTTATCAAGACCCAGCGCGCGCGCCAAGGGCGTCTGTCCAATGCCGGGACGGTACTGGAATGCGGATAGCAGCGCGAACTGGGGTGGCTCGATCTCCGGCCCCATCTCTTGGCTGTAGAGTTGGGTGACGAGGCGGGCGGTGCGCCGTATGGTCGCGCAGGCGCAATCGAGGTCCGGCAACGTGGCCGGAGTGGCATCAATCGGCATGACCTATTTGTTGCCCGCGGGCGGTGCTGCGATGAGCAGCCGAAGGGGTGTCAGCGGTCCCAAGGTCATGTATTCAAAAGAGGCAAAGTTGTTCTTGATCAGCGGCAAGGGTTCCAACAATGCCTTGGCCTCCTCGACAGTCTTGCAGTCCAGCAGGAAGACAACGCCCTTGCCGTCGCCGCGCGCGAACCACTGTTGGATCCGACCATCCAAGTAGAGTTGTACTGTATCGCGTACCTCGGTGTTCATCACCTGCATGATCGCGTCCCGCTGCACGCCGGGTTTCACTGTCAGCGTCGCCAGAACGTGTGTGACCTTGGTCGACGCGGGCCCGGATGGAGGGGCCTGGCAGAAGGCGGGGAGTGCGACCGCTAGCATCAGCAGGGCGAGGCCGAGGAAGGAGCTCTTCGTTTGCGATTGAAGTTGCATATGCAACTACGATAGCGCGGACTTCCGTCCGGTGCAAGAGCAGTATGCTAAAGATAATGATCCGCGTCCTTTCAGCCCTGCTTTTAGCCGGAACCGTCCTATTCGCTCAGACGGGAGCGCCGACCCCGAAGATTCCCCGGCCTGCTAGCAACTTCGCCATCCAGACAGCACCTGAAAAATACACTTGGCTCAGCGAATTCCAGGGCAAGACGTGCCTCCTCGCGTTCATTGAGACCACGTGCCCGCACTGCCAATTCACAACCGGGATTCTGAACAAGATCCAAACCGAGTACGCCGCGAAGGGTGTCACCGTCATCGCGTCGGCAATTGAGCCGATGTCCTCGCTCCACATACCCGCCTTTCAGAAGCAGTTCCAGCCGAAGTTCCCGGTTGGATACAACGAACTAGGCTATGTGGCCAAGTTCCTAGGCCTGCCGGAAAACGATCCGTTCTTTGTGCCGCAGATTGTGATCATCGACAAGTCTGGAGTGATCCGGGCGCACCTCACCGGCGACAGCCCGGAAATGATCCAGGACTCGCAGGAAAAGAATCTCAAAGCTCTACTGGATAAAGTTCTGGCCGGAAAATAGGCGTCGGCGACCCTTGGGCCGGGCCCTAGCCCTTCAACTTCAACAGCTTCGCGCCATTCTCCCACGCCAACTTTCGGAAAATCACGGGCGTGGTGGAGTTCTTCAGCACCGTCAAAGTCTCCCGTGCCACGCACTTACCGGAAAGCCTGCTGGCCGCCGGATTGCCCGCTTGGCTGATACCGCTACCCTTGCCATCGGCGCAGGAGCAATCGCTACCAAAGACAAGCTTGTCCTGGTGGCGGACAAGGAAAGACTTCGTGAACTCGGGATCACGGGACATGGCGTTGTTGCCGGAGTTGGCCGAGAGATCGCCATAGAGATTGGCGTAGTCGCCCAGAAGTTTGTCCGTGACGCCGCCGCGCTTGACCGGACCCGAGGGATAGGCCGTATCGTTGGCGTAGTCGGCGGAAACGTTGGCCCAAAACGCGTCGGCATGACCGAGGAACTTGGTTTTGGGATAGGCCTTCAGGATCGCCTCGAAATTCTTGAAGCCGGTGGAGAACACCCCCTCGGTGGGCGTGTGTGGGACCTCTTGGAAGTGCACCATGATCGGCACATTCAATTCGGCAGCCAAAGAGTACATGCGGCGGAGTTCGGGACCGGCAGCCTCGACGTGGAACTTGATCTCGCCCAAGCCGCAAGCTCCCGCCTTGACGGCCTCGGTAAGAATCGCCTCGGCATCGGGCTTTGTGATGTCGGCACTGGCAAACCAAACAAACCGACCGGGATTTTTGGCTTGAATCGCCTTCACCTGATCTGCGGCATTGGCACCGCGCGTCAGCAGTACAGCGTTGCTCACGCCGCAGCCGTCCAAATGGGCGATGTTGGCCTCCGGTGTGGGGCGCATGTGGAAGTGGTTGTCACGGACGGGACCACCCCAATCCGGTGCAGCTTGGGCCTGCGCGCAACTGGTTGCAGCGACCGCTGCAGCTGCAGTTTTCAAGAAAGAACGTCGATCTATCATCGATTGGGTCGTCATGGTGTGGGCCTGCGTAGGATCATATCGCATGCAGACCCACACCCGGCAAACGGACCGAACCGGCCCTAGAATTTGACCACTGCGGCGAACGACTTCGGGTCCAAACTGGCACCGCCGACCAGAGCACCGTCGATGTCGTCCTCCGACATCAACTTCGCCACGTTGTCCGGCTTCACGCTGCCACCGTAGAGAATCCGGGTTGCCGCAGCTGCATCGGCCCCAAACGCACCCTTGATCTTGCTGCGAATGAACGCATGGGTTTCCTGGGCTATCTGCGGCGTCGCAGTCCGACCAGTCCCGATAGCCCAAACCGGCTCGTACGCGATCACAATCTTGGAAAATTCCTCAGGCGTCAGCGGTGCCAAACCACCGTCGAACTGTGCCCCAAGAACGACCTCCGTATTGCCGCTCTCGCGCTCTTCCAGTTTCTCCCCGATGCAAACGATTGGGGTGAGGCAATATTCCAGAGCTGCGCGAACCTTCTTGACGACATCCGCCTCGCCCTCGTGGAAATACTCCCGCCGCTCGCTGTGGGCAACGATCACATACTTGCAGCCCAAAGCGTTCAACATGTGGCCGGAAATCTCGCCCGTGAACGCGCCTTCTTTGGCGGGATACAGGTTCTGACCGCCGATTGCAATGTTGCTTCCTTCGGTCGAGCCCACAGCCGCCTCCAAATTCACAAAGGAGGGGCAAATGGCAATGTCGCAATTGGAAACACCGGCCACCATGGGCTCAAAGGCGTCAAAGAATGCGCGTGTCTCGGCGGGCGTCTTGTACATCTTCCAATTGCCGGCCATCAAGGGTCTTCTCATAGGATTCATATCAGGTCTTTCAGAAAACTGGTGCCTTTCTCGATGGACGTGCCGAAGTTCTCGGCGACCGTCCTACCGATGTCGCTCAGGGTGGCGCGGAGGCCCAGATCGACACCCCGGCGCACATTCGGTCCGAAACAAATCAGCGGTGTGTATTCGCGGCTATGGTCGGTCGAGGGTGTGGTGGGGTCGCAACCGTGGTCAGCGGTGAGAATCGCTAGGTCGCCAGGTTGGAGAGCCGCCTCGAACTCGGGAAGCCATCGGTCGAAGGCCTCCAACGCGCGGGCGTAACCTTCAATGTCGTTGCGATGGCCGTAGAGTTGGTCGAAGTCAACCAAATTCACGAAAATCAAGCCCGTGGAGGGCTCCCGCGTGGCGGCCAGAGTCTTTGCCATGCCATCGGCATTCGACTTCGTGGAGGCGTGGTCGCCGATGCCGCGACCTAGGAAAACGTCGAAGATCTTACCGACACTCTGCACCGGAACCCCTGCGGCATCCAGCTGGTCCAGCAACATTCCGGCGGGAGGGGGAACGGCATAATCGTGGCGGTTCGTCGTACGCCGGAAGTCCCCGGGCTCGCCCTCGAACGGGCGGGCAATCACCCGCCCAACTTCATGGCTACCGCGAAGAATATCGCGCGCAATCTCGCACATCCGGTAAAGCTCCCAGAGCGGGATCACCTCCTCGTGGGCGGCAATCTGGAAAACGCTGTCAGCTGAGGTATAGACAATTGGGGATCCCGTCTCGACGTGCTGCGCCCCCAGTTCCTTGATGATTTCGGTACCCGAAGCGGCCTTGTTCCCCAAAACGGAACGGCCAATACGCGACTCGAACGCCGCAATCACGTCCGACGGGAAGCCATTTGGGTAAACCGGAAACGGCTTGGTCAAATGAATGCCCACCATTTCCCAGTGCCCGGTGGTTGTGTCCTTGCCCGGAGAAGCCAAAGTACAGCGGCCAAAGGAGCCCATTGGCGATGACGCAGCTGGAAGCTTGACCATCGGTTTCAAATTGCCCAGACCCAGCCGGAGCAAGTTGGGCACGTCCAATCCCCGCTGGCGCACTATATTGCCGAGCGTGTCGCTCCCGACATCACCGTAGGCAGCAGCATCGGGCATCTCACCCACCCCGACGCTATCCAAGACTATCCAAATCACCCGACTGAACACTCCCTCCACTATACCGTTTCCCGATCCACACGAAGTCGACCAAAAAGCTCTAAAGGTTTTCCAACCACCACCCGATAAGACAATTGGAGGCCCCTTGCAGAAGCGTTTGTGGCAGGACGTCAAGCAGTTGATCGCCGGTGGCGCTGCCATCGCGCTGCTGGTGATCGTCCTTGCAGCATTGACCGCGCACGAGGGACGACACGTGGCGGCAACGGCGACCGACCACGGTATACGAAACCAACGCTTGAAGCGGATCTTGGAGCGGGCCAACGGAACCGTTTCCAACGCCGCCACCGCAGCATCGCCGGATGCAGTGAAGTCAGTCGAGAGCGGACTAAGGGCGACCTTTACCGACTTGGAAGCCCTCGCCGTCGACTGCCGCGTACTCCGCCAATCAGCCGAAAAATGGGCGCTAGCGCACCACGCCAGCCAGAACCTCGTCCAGCGCAGGGCGGAACTACGTGCACAATTGGAGCATGAGGGCGGGACGATTGCCACTGCGATCCGGACGATCCAGACTTCCATGAGTGCACATCACCCAACCACTGAGAATCAATCCGCCGGTGGGTTTGCCGCCGCAAACGGGCTTCAGGAAGACGCCCGGGAAGTGAACGCCGCTACATGGCGGATCCTTGCCGACTCTGGGGATGCCGGTGCCCTCTCTCCGAGCGACACTATCGAACGATGCAGAAAAGCCCAGGCCTCGCTAGTTCCCCGCCTTGCCGCATTGGGTGCAGTACCCCAGCTTGGCACCACGAACGCCATCCTTCAAACCGCATACGCTCGCGTCGAGAGCTTGGTCGCATCACCAGCGGGTATCGCCGCAGTGGGCAATTCAGCAGCGGCTGCGGAAAAGGCACGCCGCGAAGCTTTGGCCGAACTGTCTGCGGAACTTGGAGCGGTATATGCCCGCGAACTGGACCGCAGCCACGTGTCGAGTGTTGCCACCGCAGAATCGGGCACAACAATCGCGTGGTTGGGTGCTTGGGCGGCAGTCCTCACCATGGCGTCCGGCATGGCAGCCTCCGCTCTAATCAAACGGAGGGCGCGCGAATGGATTGCCGCGATGCCAACAATACCGGAAGCACCGTCTGGAACACCCGAGGGGCATCCAGAAGCGATCAAAGCCATTCCCGGCCTAACTGCGACCCTGCGCGAATTCGGTCGAATTCTGGGCGAGTCCATCACACCTGAACCTGTTCCAACTTGGGCCCCGGCAGAAAACATCCGGGCACGCGCCCATATCAATGCGACCACAGCGACTGATGCAGGTGCGTTGGCCGGGGCAGCGCTGGAGTCCATCCGCAACTTGGCAACCTCCGGGACAGAAATTGGCAAGCTGACAAAATCCATGAAGAACATCTCATTCAAGACCAACCTGTTGGCTCTCAATGCCGCCATCGAAGCCGCTCACGCGGGTCCAGCTGGAGCGGGATTCGGGATCGTCGCTGGCGGAGTCCGTGACCTCGCCTTGGAAGCGGAGGGCACCACCGGCGAAATCGAACACCGGACCAGCGTCTTGGAACGTGAGACCGGCAAACTATCGGACTTGGTCAGTGAAATTACCGAGGCCCTTCTGCGCATTCGGGAATCGCAGGTTCTCATTGAGGCCCTTGCGTTGAGTTCCGCTGTCGCTCCCGGACGCAGCCGCTCCAGCCTCAACCGTACCCGCGAATTGGGTGAAATGTCCGGCCAAATGCTGCGCTTGGCGGCAGAAATCGAGGGCGTCACGCTACCCCTCCCGGCCCAAGCATCGGAGGTTCCCACATCAACCCCTCTTGGGGAGGAAAACCCTGGACCACGCATCGTTCCCAAACCCAAGGTCCGTCGTGCTGCCGCGGGAGGATAGATCCGTCCGCCCCAAAATTTGCATCTCCCGCTACCATGCCAACCTCAGTAAGATAGTAGGAAGAAGACTGGAATATTCAGTCTGGGTCCTTGGATAATACGACTGGAGGTTGTAATGCGAATTCCCAATTTCGGCACCTTGGCTATGGTCCGGGTCGCCTTGGCACTACCGGTTGTGGCTGCTGGCCTGATGGCTGCTTCCACCTTCCCCGATCCCCCGGCTCCCACCGCCGCACCAGCGGCGAAGAAGGCCACCGCAGTTCTGGCGGGAGGTTGCTTCTGGGGCATGGAGGGAGTCTTCGAGCACGTCAAGGGTGTGGTTGATACCCAAGTCGGCTACTCGGGGGGTGCCAAGGAAACTGCGCACTACGAGATGTTGCACGATGGCAAAACCGGTCACGCCGAGTCCATCAAGGTCACGTACGATCCGACCAAGATCACCTTCGGGCAACTCCTGAAGATCTACTTCTCGGTCGCGCATGACCCCACCACGCTGAACCGCCAGCATTATGATGTTGGCACCCAGTACCGCTCCGCGATCTTCTATGCTGACGAAGAACAAAAGCAGGTTGCCCAGGCGTACGTGAAGCAACTGGATGCCGCCAAGGTCTTCAAGAGCCCGATCGTCACCCAAATCGTCCCGCTTCAGGCATTCTATCCGGCTGAGGACTACCACCAACACTACTTGGATCTCAATCCCACGCAGCCCTACATCGTGAGCATGGACTTGCCCCTGATCGAGGCACTGAAGAAGCAGTACCCGGAAATGTACAAGAAGTAAGGAGCACTCTCAACCATGAACCCAACAGAAAAATTCACCAACCGGCGCGAATTCATGGGCGTTGTTGCGGGTATTGGGGCCGCATCCGTTGCCATTGCCGCGACCGACAAGAATAACAAACCTGTGAAGATCGTCCAATTTGACGACGCGGGAAACCGCACTGGAGCCAGCGAAGTGGAAAAGATCGTGAAGACCGACGCGGAGTGGAAGAAGCAACTCTCGCCCGAGCAGTTTGAGGTCACCCGCAAGAAGGGTACCGAGCGCGCGTTCACCGGAAAGTATGCGAACAATCACGCGGACGGCGTCTACCACTGCATCTGCTGCGACACTCCACTCTTCGATTCGAAGACGAAGTTCGAGTCCGGCACCGGCTGGCCCAGCTTCTACCAGCCTTTGGCGAAGGAAAACGTGACAGACCATGTCGACCGCAGCTACGGCATGGAACGCACCGAAACCGTTTGTACCCGCTGCGAGGCGCATTTGGGCCACGTCTTCCCGGACGGTCCCAAGCCCACGGGACTTCGGTACTGCATGAATTCGGCCTCCCTCAACTTCGTGCCCCGCAAGGCCTAGGACACGCATCTCAACGCAAGAAGGGGGGACGCGGAAACCATCCGCGTCCCCCTTTTTGCGTCACTTCCCACCAAACAACCTAGATTGGTTTCGGACGGAAATGCTGACCAACCTGTCCAGTCGACATCTTGCGGGCGGAGCCCGTCACATTCGGAGAAACCACCGAGAGAGTTGCCGTTTCCTGACTCGATTGCCCCCCAATGGTGACCACCACCGCAGCTGGGCCTGTCGGTACATCGGACGGTACCCGGATCTTAATGTCCATAGCACCTGCAACCGAGCCCACCGTGCTGCCTGCGTAGTAAACCTTCGCATCGCTGCCGCCCACCGTTACCGAAACTTGCCCGTTCAGAGCAGCGGGTCCCGCAACCACCGATCCGGTCGATGAAGCAGGTGAAGTCACCCCGCCGCCGGTTCCGGACAAGACCACGATTGAGCCGGTGGCCGCCGGGTTATCCGGGCTGTTCGTGCTGCCGTCCTGATTGACAAAGGCTCCGGGGCCGCTGCCAGACGAATCCGCAGTGAACAATCCGGGCATAGCGTCCACCAGAGACAAAACCTGCGATTGGGCCGGAGTGCCGTTGTAGGTCAATAGAACTTTCACCTTCCCGGCACCTGCAACCTCATACGGAACAATCACGGAAACCATGCCGGTTGAAGCGGCATACAACGGCCCTGGAACGCCGTTGAAAGTGACCTGGACACCAGCCAGCTGCGTACCCAAGCTCCCATTGGCATTGACACTGCCCACCGCCATGTCATTCGGTCCCAAATACTGGCCAAGAATTGCCAGAACTTCGCCGGGAGCGACGGGACCGTTGGCATAACTGGCTCCGTTCACGATCCCGGTTATCACCGGTGTGTGCACCGATGTCGTGTTGTGGTTCGAAACAGCACCGTAGACGGCCAGTTGGTTGTCGCCTGTGGGGACGAAGACCTTGCCATTGGCGACCATCGGATTGGTGAACTTCATGTACCGGCCCACAGCGTCTCCGCTGTTCATCCCGCTATTCCAGATTTCGGCCAAACCATCGGCGTTGTAGGCATGCAGCACCGCAGGGGATCGCGGAGACCCCGTCGGTCCCAACACCCAGAGGATTCCTGTCCCGGCGGTATACCCGTTCGCCGAGATCGCCATACCCTGGAACGGAACCGGGAAGCCATCCGGGCTTGAGGCGGTCGGCGTAGCCGGAAATTTCCCATTGGACAACTTGAATGCCGTCATCGACATGTTCGCCGAGTGTGTATACAGCACCGGGCCATCCGACTTGTTCCAAAGGACCATGTTGAACAGGAGTGGCATACCGGTATCCAACCGCTGGGCGATCTGAGCGTCATTGGAGGAATTGTGGCCCATCTTGGTGCGGTCCATCGAATACAGAATGCCGGCCTTGCCGCTCGCAACCACCAAATTTGTGCCGGGAATCACAATCGGACCGGCAACCAGATCGGAATCCGTGTCGTTCAATGCTTGGAAATCGAAAGGCGTAAAGTAGTCGGCGACCTTCGTTGCGGTCGGGTCCAGCTTCAGAACGCTATTGCCGAAATTCGCAGTCATGTCCGCAGTGCCGTTGCTGGCCACCAAATAGATGTTCCCGGCATCATCCGTCGCAGGACCCCGGCCCGATTGCCAGAATGCACCGCCGTCGCCGCCCGGGGTGGGATTGAACACCGAAACCTGCTGCTGAATGTTCGCCGCACTGTACCCGATGAGCCATCCATGGTACGGCTCACCATCCCCATGCGATCCAAATGCCACATAAACGACGCCTTTGGACAGCAGCAGGGCCGGTCGCTGCAGGTGCTGGCCCGCGTCGAACGCCAAATTGCCGTCCTTGCTGTCCGAGCTGGTTCCCGGAACCTTCGCCTGGATTGTGACTGGCGAATTTGGCCGTTCGGCTCCAGAGGCGCAATCCATCGCGTGCAGGCGGTAGAAGTAGGAACCCTTCTCAAAAGTTGCGGCAACCGCATAAATCGTCCCTGAAGCCGGATCGATCACCGGCGTGCCGAGGATTCCGTTCTCCGGCGTGATGTCGGCGTAAGTACCCCAGTCGGTTTCGTAGGTGGAGGTCGGCACTGACGGACCGAAATTTGTGGTCCAGAGCGGCATGCCTGGCGCGTCGGCGTCGAAGGCATAGAGGGAATTGTGCATCGTCGCGACAAAAACCACGTTGTGGGTACTGGTCAGGCCTGCCGATCCAGCCACTTTCAGTCCCTGCAGATACAGTGGTTGCGCATAAATCTGGCCATCCACGGCCAGCGTGAAAACCCTTCCAAAGGTTGCGGGTTTTACGGTCGACGGGGTGAGCGTCGTCTCCAACAGGTAGGCCCCGGTGCGGGCGTTGTCATAAAGGCCCGTGAGGACGGACCCATCCACTGTCTGGCCGATTGCACCGCGAATCTGCAGCGCGGAGGGCTGTGACGAATGTGAAACGTAATAGTAGATACCGCTAGCGGCAACTGCTGCAGCTGCAATCAACGCGGCGTATTGGCGATTTCTGGAAACCATAGTGCTTCCCTCTACTAACTATGTGTCTAAATTTACTTGGCGGTTACACAACTTTTGCAACACTGTCTCATTACGGTCCGGATGGCTCCAGAATTCGGGATGGACTCAACTCGGTGATCCTCCAGCGTCCGCGCAGCTTCTCGATCCGTAGATGGACACGCTCACGCCTACGCACAACTTCCCCGCTAGCCCGGCCCTTGATCTGCATGTACCAATCGGTATCAATTTCGTGGACCCCGCTGGTCGTGGACTCCTTCACGACATCGATGGCACACAGCACCTCGGATTGCGCCACAAGCGCCTCGATATTGGCCGAGACACTCCCGAACTCTTTCATCGACCGGTCGAAGGCCCCAATCGCCGCGACGGCGTCTCCCTGGCTCAGGGCCGCAGCCAAATCCGTCAGCACGGTTGGAACCGGATCCTGTTGGCCGTTCAAACAGGGAGCAGCCAGAAACACAAAAGCCGCCGCGAAAGCGACGGCCCTGGTGTTCATTCGTAACCGGTAGTTAGGTCCGGTAGTTGGCATTGATGTGGATGTAATCCTCGGTCAAGTCGCAGGTCCAGAAAGTGGCGCTGCCCTTGCCCTTGCCCGTGATGCGGAAGACGATGGAGACGTCGGTGTCATCCAAGCGCAGCTTCATATCGCCCTCGTCGAACGGGGCGGCCAAGCCGTTGCGGCAAACCTTCACGTCCTGGAGGGTGATGTCCACCGTGGCCGGATCAAAATTTACACCGGAGTTCCCGGCGGCCGACAGAATCCGGCCCCAATTGGGATCGGAACCGGCAATCGCGGTCTTAACCAGCGGCGAATTGGAAATTGACCGCGCAATCGAGGCGGCCGAGGCATCGCTAATCGCGCCATGCACCTCCACCGACACCAGTTTGCGTGCACCTTCGCCATCGCGCACAATTTGCCGCGCCAGAGACTGCAGCGTTTCCGTCAGAGCCTCTTCGAAGATGCTCATTTCCTTCGGATCGGGGCGGACGCCGGACGAGCCGTTGGCTAGAACAATCAGCGTGTCGTTGGTGGAGGTATCACCGTCCACCGAAATCCGGTTGTAGCTCACCTCGGTTGCGCGGACCAACATCCGGCGCAGCAGGGTTTGCGGAATCACGGCGTCGGTCATCACGAAACCGAGCGTGGTGGCCATGCGTGGATGGATCATGCCGGAACCCTTGGTGACGCCCGCTATGCGGACGGTGCCGCGGCGCAAAGTCACTTCGCGGGAAGCGCCCTTGGCCTGCAGGTCCGTGGTCAAAATGGCGCGGGCAACATCCGGAAGGGTGTTGTCGTCCAACTTTTCCACCATCGCGTCCAATTTGTTCAGGATCAGATCCCCATCCAACTCCACTCCGATGACGCCAGTGGATGCGGACAGCACTTGGTTGGGCTGTAGTTTCAGCAGCTTGGCAACAGCCTTTGTGGTGTCCAAGGCAACACGGTCGCCGGACTTGGTCGCGCAGTTCGCGTTGCCGGCATTTACCAGGATCGCGCCGCAGACGCCCTTGGACGCACGCATGTTGGCCCGTGCCAGCTTGACGGGGGCCGCCTGAACCTTATTGGTGGTAAATACGGCGGCCGCCGCAGCGGGCACCGCCGAAACGATCAACGCAAGATCGTCCCTTTCCTGTTTGCGGATGCCAGCGTAGGCCGTCGCGTACTTGAAGCCGAGCGGTAAGTCGAAAGGTCTCATTTCTGTGTTTTCAAAATCGCAGTGTCGTAATCGTCTTTGTAGCGTGTCTCTAAAATGATCAAGTCAAGCCAGCATTTCGCCGCCCGAAAGGCGGTGTCCGTTGGCAAAAACAGCCGCAGGCATGCGCTGGCGGCCTTCCAGTTGAACTTCAAGCAATTCGAGGGGAGCTTGGTCGCCAGCAACGACGAAGACGCCCCCATCCTCAAATACAAGACCGCTTTTCCAGTCCGCCCGGTTACCCGGATTCCGGGGTGCTGATGAAAGCGCCGATGAAAGCTTGGAACGCCAGATGCGCAATGACTGTCCCCGAAAGGATGTGTGCGCACCGGGCCACGGCTGCAGTCCACGAATCAAATTGTGTATTTCCTGCGCGCTCCGGGTCCAATCGATCCTGCCATCCTCTTTCTTGAGAATGGGGGCGTAGGTGGCCAAGGCATTGTCCTGTGGGATCGGCACCGCAATGCCGCTTTCCAAATCCGACAAGGTCTGTACCAACAGGTCTGCACCTGCCTGGGCCAAGCGCACTCCGAGCTCGGGTGCGGTTTCATCCCCGCCCACCGTCGTTTCCCAGGAGCCCAATACATCCCCTGTGTCGAGACCTGCGTCGATTTTCATCGTGGCCACACCCGTCGTTGCAAATCCGCGGGCTACAGCCCACTGGATCGGTGCCGCGCCGCGCAACTCAGGCAGCAACGAGGCATGCACGTTGATAATACCGTGTTTTGGGATGTCAATGATAGCCTGGGGGATAATTTGGCCGTATCCGACCACAACCATTACATCCGGAGCCAGTTCCCGCAAGTGTTCCACGGACTCCGGCCGGCGAATCCGTTCGGGCTGGTAGACCGGCAAGCCGTGCCGGATCGCAGCCTTTTTCACAGGCGACGGAATCAACTCCTGTTTCCGGCCTTGGGGACGGTCCGGCTGCGTCACCACCTCCAAAACGCGGTGACCGGCTTCGATCATGCGCTCCAGTGTGGCAACGGCAAACTCGGGCGTGCCCAAAAAGACGGTGTTCAAGAAGTTATTCCCACTCCCCGGACTGCTGCAGTTTCCGAATCTTGCGCTTGATCAACTCCCGCTTGAGCGAGCTCAGATGGGAGAGGAACAGAACGCCGTTCAAGTGGTCGATCTCGTGCAGCATGGCGCGGGCCAGAAGTTCGTCGCCTTCTATCTCAAAAAATTCGCCTTTTTCGTCCTGCGCTCTCACCACGACCCGCATCGCCCGCGTAACCGGCTCGCGGAAGCCCGGAATGCTGAGGCAACCTTCCTCGCCGGTCTGCTTGCCCTGCTTGCTGATCACAACAGGGTTGATCAGGACGATCTGATCTGGCTCGTCCTCCTCCTCGCCCTCCGCAAGTTCCTCGCCTTCGTCGCGGCCGCTCACGTCGATCACGGTGACCCGCTTGGCCACGTTGATTTGGGGTGCAGCCAGACCGACGCCCCGCTTGGCGTACATGGTCTCGAACATGTCCTCGACCAGTTTGTACAGCTCGGGTGTATCGAATTCGGTTACCGGATCTGCGGGCCGCTCAAGAATCGGGTTGTTGAGATATTTGACGATGTCCAAAACCATCTAGAAAATCCCCATCAGAACTCGCGCACCTGCTGCAGGTAGCCCTCGTAATTTCGTTTTGCCTCAACGAGCGAATCGCCGCCGAATTTCTCCAGCATGGCTCCAGCGAGGACGATCGCCACCATGGATTCGCCGATCACGCCCGCAGCGGGCACGACGCAGACATCCGAGCGCTCATAGGCCGCCTTCGACGGCTCGCGTGTCTCCAAGTCCACTGATTCCAACGGCCGCCGGAGAGTCGAAATCGGCTTCAGGAAGCCGCGCACGCGCAATTCCTCGCCATTGGTCATGCCCCCTTCGATGCCGCCCGCGCGGTTGTTGCCCCGATAGAACTCCCGGTCATCCTTCCGGTAGTGGATGGTGTCCTGAACCTTGGACCCGAAACTGGCCGCACCCTCTTCGGCACTGCCAATTTCCACACCCTTCACCGCTTGCATCGACACGATGGCCTGGGCCAGCTTGCCATCCAAGCGGGAATCCCAAGTGGCATGGGAACCCAAGCCCACGGGCAAGCCACGGGCGACCACTTCAAAGATGCCGCCTGCGGTGTCGCCGGTGCGGTAGGCTTCATCCACGAAGCCCTTCATCTGCTGCTCCACCTCGGGATCGACGCAACCGAGAAGCACTTCCGATTTCTTGTTGAGCTCCACGATTTCTTCCCAAGTGGCGGCTCGCGGCATCCGAACGGGGCCCACCGCGATCACGTGGCTCAAAATCCCGATGCCGAACTCCGCCAGATACTGCTTGGCGATGGCTCCGATGGCCACGCGGGCCGTGGTTTCGCGCGCACTGGCACGCTCCAGGATGTAACGGGCGTCCGGGAAATTGTATTTGATCGCACCGGAAAGATCGGCGTGGCCAGGACGTGGGCGAGACACGGGCTTGTGCAGCGACATGTCACCGGGCGTCACCGGCAGCGATTCCGTCCAGTTTTTCCAATCGGCATTGGCAATCACCATGCCGATCGGCGCACCGATTGTCTGGCCATGGCGCACGCCTGCCACGATCGAGACGCGGTCGGTCTCAATCTTCATGCGGCCGCCTCGGCCAAATCCCTGTTGCCTGCGCCAGAGTTCGTGGTTGATCGCCTCTTGGGCGATTGGTATGCCGGAAGGGAGCCCAGTCAGGGTTGCGAGCAGACACTCGCCATGGGACTCTCCCGCCGTTTCAAAGCGGAACATTTTCTGAACCAAACATTATAGGTTGAACTACTATGTTGACAGAAAAACGGGATTTCCGCCAGTCCCCCCTACCTTGGGCAGGTCGAGGAGTCCGCAGACTGTGCTAGCTTAATAGACGAATGAGTACATTTTCATCCACGGATACGTTCCGCCGGACGATCTGCTCATTGCTGCTGTTCCTATTCGCTTGGCAGGCGGCTGCCCCGATTGCCTTGGCCTCGGTCCAGGACGGCGGGATGGCCTGTTGCCGCCGTTTGCACGGCAAACACACGTGTTGCGACCATTCCAAGCGCTCCGACACGCCCGTTTTCAGCGAGGCACGGGGTTGTGGCGGCGATTGCGCCTCCGTGGCCCCTGGTGACTCTCCGGTCTTTAGCCGCAACTTATCAACGGCTTCGGCCCATCCGGACACCACCCCGTTCCACCTTTTGACGGTCAAGTGGACTTTTGTCGAAGCGCAACTCTCCGTAGATTTCCTCCAACGTCCGCCACCCGCTGCCTAGCCCCGATCCGCGTTTTCTCCAATCCATCCTGTATTCACGTTCCGGGTTCAGACGTTCATGCATCCGTTGTCACGCGCTTCCGCATTTTGGCGGCGCGGAGGTTTCATTTCCTCCGCGCGGATGCGGAACTGCGTGGCAATCGTTCTTCTGGCAGTGTTCGCATTTGGGATCGCCGCACCCGCCATCCAAGCTGCAACCGCGTCGGAAACGGCCTGCACTTGTTGCAAGGACATGGCAAAAGGTTCGTGCCATCGGAAAGGGCACTCCGGCAGCCACCAGCCTGATGAACCCGCCTGGCGCGCTGGCACCTGTTCCACGGAATGCGCCTGCGACGGCACCTCACCCGATTCGGTATCCCTAGCTGCCAGCCAGCCCTCGGCCTGCACGCACCTATTCCCAACATTCCTCTCCTCCTCTTCCGGAACCCGGTTCCACGGTCCACCTTCGTCCGAGCTGACCCGATTTCAACGTCCCCCGCCAACCTGCCCGGCCTAACTCCGTCCTATCGCGGATTTTGCACGCAGACAAACAGGTTGAAACGGGAGACGAAGGATGAAAAGAGCTTCGAAGACGGTATTTCTATTTATGGCAGGGCTGGCCGCAAGCGCCGCCAATGCCCAGCAATCGGTTAATTACGCCACCATCGGCGGATTGGTGACCGATGCAACCGGCGCCACCATCGAGGGCGCGGACGTCGCGGTCCGGCAAATCGACACCAATATTTCCTCCACCGCACGCACAAACCACGATGGGCGCTATCTTTTGCCCTATTTGAAGGTGGGCCGCTACGAGGTTTCCGCCCGAAAGACCGGATTCCAGGAAGCGATCCGGCCCGTGACGCTCACGGTGGGGGCCGCCTTCGACCTGCCTTTCACCCTGGTCGTCGGAAAGGCCGAAACTAAGCTTGAGGTGAGCGGGGAGCCTCCCCTGATCGAAACTTCCCGAACGCAGGTGGCCGGAACGATCTCCCAGGCCGAGGTGCGGAACCTGCCGATGAACGGTCGGAACTACCTCGACCTAGCGCTATTTGTGCCGGGCGTTTCAGCGACCAATACGGCATCCAACCAGCTCTTCGCCGAGACCTCGGCCATACCCGGCCAGGGAATCTCTGTCGGGAGCCAACGGAATTTCTCCAACAGCTTTATCATCGATGGCGTCAGTGCCAATGACGACGCCGCCGGCTTGGCCGGAACCTTTGTGGGCGTCGATGTGGTGCAGGAATTCCAAGTGGTGACCTCGGGGGGACAGGCCGAATTTGGCCGTGCGCTCGGCGGCTACATCAATTTAGTGACCAGGAGCGGAGGCAACACCCTGCATGGCGATCTGTACGGCTATTTCAAGAACAGCCGTTTCAACGCGGCAAACGCACTTTCCAATACGGTTCTGCCGCTGACGCAAGCCCAGTCTGGCGGTAGCATTTCCGGCCCGGTGATCCGGGACCGTACCTTCTACTTCACGAATTTCGAGTCGAGGCAGCTCAACCAATCGGGGTTCAGCAGCATCACGCCAGCCAATGTGGCGGCGATCAACGCCCGGCTGGCCGCCGTCAAGTATCCAGGACCGCAGGTGGCAACGGGGCAATATCGAAACCCGATCCACAGCCAGACGTTCCTCGCCAAGGCCGACCACCGTTTCAGCGCCAAGGACCAGTTCACCGCCCGCTACAATCTCTATCACGTGGCGAGCCTGAATTCACGTGGTGCCGGGGCCCTGAACGCACCCACCGCTTCTGCCAACCTGTTCGACACGGACCAGACCCTGACCGCCAGCAATGTCGCCACCATCTCGCCCCGGATGGTGAACGAAACACGAATTCAGTTCACCAACAGCAGTCTGGCTGCGCCGCCCTCGGATCCGGTGGGGCCCGCCGTCAGCATTTCGGGCATTGCCACGTTCGGCACGCTTTCCGGCTCTCCCACCGGCCGGCTGAACAGGCTATTTGAGGTGACCGATAGCCTGTCGGTGCAGCAGGGGGCGCACGCGCTCCGGGTCGGCGCCGACTTTCTTTACAACAACGACACGATCACTTTTCCACGCACCAACCGAGGCAGCTACACCTTCTCCTCATTAGCCAACTTTCTCAGCGGTACCTACGCGAATTCCGGTTTCGCACAGACCTTCGGCGTCACGCAGGTCCATCAAACGAATCCGAATCTTGGCATCTACGCCCAGGACGAATACAAAGTCACGCGCGACCTGACGCTCAATCTCGGTATCCGGTACGACCTGGAGTGGCTCCAAACCATTGCCACGCAAAAGGGCAATATCTCCCCGCGTGCCGGATTTGCTTGGTCGCCGGTCGGCTCCCGACGGACAGTGTTCCGTGGCAGTTTCGGCCTCTTCTATGACCGGCTCCCGCTCCGTCCGCTTGCAAATGCGATGCTTTCCGCCGTGAACTCGACCGTGGTAGGAAATCTGCAGCAATCCAGCATCAGCCTTTCCCCGACCCAGGCCGGAGCACCGGTTTTCCCCTCCATTTTGGCCACGCTGACGATACCACCCGGAGTGCTGTTCAATTTCACCACCATGAATCCCCGGATGCGCAACGCATATTCGGAACAAGGCAGCTTTGAAGTGGAACAGCAGGTGGGCAAGTCGGCCACCGTTAGCGCGGGCTACCAGCATGTGCGGGGCGTCCACTTGATCATTTCGGTGAACCAGAACGTACCGTCGTGCGCCGCAGTCGGAACGAATAACGGTTGCCGACCGAATTCGGCGTACGGGAACAACAGCCAGTACTCGTCCCTGGCCGATTCGCGCTACGACGGCGGGCATGTCAGCTTTGTCCAGCGTCCGGTGAATTGGGGGAACTACCGCGTTTCCTACACCTACTCCAAGGCGCTGAACAATGTTGGGGAGAACTTTTTCAGTTCGCCGCTGAATCCGTTCAACATTTGGCAGGACTACGGCCGGTCAGACGACGACCAGCGCAGCCGGTTCGCCATGGAGGGTACGGCCCATACCGCCACTGGTGCCGCAAACACCGCTTGGCAGCGGATCAGCCACGGGTTCCAACTGAGCACCTCGTTGACGGCCTACTCCGCGTTGCCGTTCAATATCACCTCCGGCGTCACCACGATTCAAGGTACTGCCGGGCGTCCCATCGTCAACGGGAACTTCATTGACCGCAATCTGGGCAAGAGCTTCGCACAGTGGAATTGGAACGCGCGACTCAGCCGAACCTTTGCACTCGGCGAACGGATCAAGCTCCAAGCCATGGCCGAAGGCTTCAATCTGTTGAACCACACCAACGTGGTGCAACTGAACGGTACTTTCGGGGCGGGGGCTTACCCCTCGGCACCCAACACCACGTTCCGCCAGATTCTGGCCGTCAACGACCCCCGGACGCTTCAGTTTGCGCTCCGGCTGGGTTTCTAGGAGATATCCAATGAACGCAATATTGATTCTGG
>CAITMP010000953.1 GCA_903893525.1 uncultured Acidobacteriia bacterium
CCGGTTGGAACAATTGCCCCGCCCTCTGAAAAGATCGAAGCCGACGATTTCTTCAAGGTCGATCTCCGCGTCGGCCAAGTGCTGTTCGCCGAGCGCGTCAAGGGTGCCGACAAGCTTCTCCATATGAAGGTGGATATTGGCGAGCCCGAGCCCCGGACCATTGTGGCCGGTATCGCGCTGGTCTACAAGCCGGTGGAGATGGTCGGTCGCAAGGTGGTCATCGTGGCCAACCTCCAGCCCCGCAAGCTTCGTGGGATTGAATCGAACGGGATGATTGTCGCGGCCTCGCTCGAAGGCGGCAAGCCCGTCCTCGCAGGCTTCACCGAAGAAATTCCTGTCGGAGCCCGCCTCAAGTAGTCGAATGCGTCTAATCGACTCCCACTGCCATCTCGATGGCGCAAAATTCGCCCAGGACCTCGACGCCGTGCTCGCGCGCGCCGCCGAGGCCGGGGTGGAACACATGCTCGCCATCGGCACCGGCGACGGCCCCCCGGATCTGGGCTGCGCCGTCCGTCTCGCCGAGCGCTACCCGCAGTTCTCCGCCACCGTTGGGGTGCATCCACACGATGCCGCCAAGGTCGTCCCGGAAACTTATTCCGATCTCCGCACCTTGGGCCAGCATCACAAGGTTGTAGCATTCGGAGAAATTGGGCTCGACTACCATTACGATTTCTCGCCGCGCGACGTCCAGAAAGAAGTGTTCGTGCAACAACTACGGATCGCCAGGGACTTGGACCTCCCCATCGTCATCCATACGCGGGAAGCTTGGTCCGATACAATCGCAGTCCTGAAGGAACATTGGAACGGTCCCGGCATCTTCCACTGTTTCACCGGGGACGCCGACCAAGCCCGCCAAGCCCTCGACTTGGGATTCCACCTCGCCTTCGGTGGTGTCATCACATTCAAGACCGCTGAAACCATGCGCGAAGCTGCCCGCATCACCCCGGCGGAGCGGCTGCTGACGGAAACCGACGCCCCCTACCTCGCGCCCATCCCTTGGCGCGGCAAACGCAACGAGCCGTCCTTCATGACCGAGACTGTGAAGACTCTGGCCGCCGTCCGGGGAACCACCCCGGATGCCATCGCCGAGACCGCTTCGGCCAACTTCGAAGGCCTCTGTTTGCGGCCACGAAATTGGAACCGCTACACTGGTGGTTCCCATGCCAACTGAGCCGGCAGGCCAAGTTCTCACTGCGGCGGAGATTTTTGATCTCGTCCGCGCCGACTTGGCCTTGGTGGAGAAGGTGATTGACTCCGAGTCGGTCGCCTCCGTCGACACCGTAACCACAATTTCGAAATACCTCCAGCAGAGCGGCGGCAAACGGCTGCGACCCGCGCTGCTGCTTCTGACCGCGCGTTTTGCCGGTGGCGACGCCGCCGGTGGCGAAAACAGCATGGCCGTCCAACTGGGTGCCGTCGTCGAGATGCTTCACGTGGCAACCTTGGTGCATGACGACGTCATCGACGTAGCGCAGACCCGACGAGGCCGCCCCTCGGCCAACGTCCAATGGGGCAACCACATTTGCGTTCTGGCTGGCGACTGGCTCTACATGCAGGCATTCCAGGTCGCGCTGCGCGAACGGAACTTCCATGTTCTGGACCTTCTCATCGGACTCACACAGCTGATGGTGGAGGGCGAACTACTGCAACTGGAGCGGATCGGCCGCATCGGCATCACCGAGGCCGATTGCATGGAACTTGTCGACCGCAAGACCGCCTGCCTGTTCTCGGCCTGCGCCAAATTGGGTGCCGTAGCCGCCGGAGCGGATCAGCAGTTGGAGGAAAAACTCGGCGAATTCGCTTGGAACCTCGGTATGGCTTTCCAGCTGATCGACGACATGCTGGATTTCGTCTCCCGCGAAGCTACCCTCGGCAAGCCGGTCGGCGGCGATTTGAAGGAGGGCAAGGTGACCCTGCCCCTCGTTTACGCCTTGGACCAAGCCACTCCAGCCGAACGCGCACTGGTCGAAACTGCTCTGCAGGACCGCAATTACGACCGCGCGGCATTTTCGGAAATACTCGCCATGGTCGAGCGCCACAACGGCATCCAGCGCACCCGCGACCGGGCACAGCAGTTCACGGACCGCGCACGCGAGATCGTCTCGGAATTTCCCGACAACCCCTACCAAGGGGCGCTCTTCACCCTTACCGATCTCGTTACAGAACGCGACAGGTAGTCTTTACCGCTGTCCCAGCCCGTTCCTTGAGAGTGTCCAATGGACCAACTGGCTCCGTGATCGCACGCCTGCTTTCTCGAAGAGTTGCTGCAGGGTGGATTTCACTCCAGCCTCGGACGCGCCCACCTTTCCCGCGATCTCCTTGTTGGTCAACCCTTCCAGAATGTACTCCAGAACTGATCGCTCGCGGTCGGTCAACGGGTTGGGCTCCGATTTTTGTTGCGGCTCCGGTACCGAAAGAGCTTTCAGGTACTTTTCGTCGATCCAAACTTTGCCCGCCAGCACATGCCGGATCGCCTCCAAAAGGGCCGCAAACGGTTGTTGCTTGAAGATGATGCCCGTGATGCCGGACCTCAGTCCGAGCACAGCATGGCTGTCGGGCAGACCTGCGGTCAACAGGACCAGTCGCCCGCCGAAGCCAGCCGCTGCCGCCCTTGCCGGGAAATCCAGGCTTAGACTGCCACCCAGATCGTAGTCCAGCAGCACGAGGTCAACCGGATGCAATGCCAAGGCCCTCAATCCCTCCTCCACAGAGGACGCGTCCGCAACCACCTCGAACTCACGGGTCGCGGTAAGTAGGCTCGCCAGCCCTTCCCGGAACTGCACGTGGTCGTCCAGCAATAGGACTCGGGTCACAATCGACTCCTTCCGTCATCGCAGATAGGCAGGTCGATCTCAAAGCAACTGCCCTCCGAGCCGCCGCTGTACCGCAACTCCCCTCCATAGTTCCGAACAATGGCCCGCGAGATATACAAGCCCAGCCCGGTCGAAGTGGACCCGGGCTGGAATGCCCGGAACAGGACTTCCGGCCTTTGGACTCCCGCACCGGTGTCGCGGAAGCTCAGGATGACTCTCTCGCTTCGACGGTAACCCTCGATCCGGATGTCGCCGCCTTCCGGCAGCGCGCGCCGCGAGTTCCGCGCAAGATTCAGCAACACCTGCAGCAGGCCGACGCTTTCACCCTGGACCTGCGGCAGTCCGGGCTCCAATTCGATGGATAGAGTGATTCCCTCGTCCCTGAGGCTCGGAGCGAGCACCACCCTTAAATCCTCAGTCACGGCGCGCCAAGCCACCCGTTCCAGCGGACCTGAATGCTGAGGCTGCAATTCCTGCGCCGCGATCTGGGCTACACTGCCCAGTACTGTTCCCAGTGCCACGAAATCGCGGTTTTGCGCCAGCGCCGGGTCTGCGGAAAGCCGGCCATACAGAAGATTGGCCGCCGCGCCCAGGTTCCGCACCTCATGCGCCAACGCCATGACCACGGCCTGCGAATGCACCATCGACTGCTGCAGCTCGGACTCCTCCCGGTCCCGGAATTGTTCCGAAAGGTCTGCGACGATGGCCACCAGTCGACGCCCGGAATTGGTCTCGTAGGTCGAGAACCATGCCTGTGCGTGGATGGGGTCGCCATTCCGGCTCACCCCTCTGCATGGGGCGGATGTCCTGAGTTTCCGGCGCATTCCCAGTACCACTGCATCCCGTAGATCCGGTAGATAGGTATCGACCGGTTGCCCCATCAATTCCCCCTCGTCGCACCCAATCAAGCGGTGTGATGCCTCGTTGGCGTGAAGCACCCTGCCGGTCTCGTCCAAGGTGAGCACCGCGATCGGCGTGCTGGCGACCAGTGCCATTAGATCGCCCTCGGCATCCTCCCGCTTTTGCTGTTCGCGCTGCAGTTCCCGCATGAACTGAGAAGTTTGGCGGTGGCTGCGCATTACCTCGCCCACAAACAATCCCGTGCTGACGTACGCGGTTATGAGGGACAGCGCACGTGTCAGTTCCCCCGCTTCATGCTCCTCCCCACTGCTGAACGCCCGAATCACCGTGCAGAGGACCGCGAAGACGGCCACCTCGAGCCTGCTCAAGGAGCCTGACGCAATCACAATGGGCAGGATGTAGAAAAACCTGAGGGGAATCCAGGGCTCCAGCAGCCAGTCGGCGGTCGCCACCACGATGAGGAGCGCCACTGCTACCGCTAGGACTTGGCTGCGCCGGGCTTCCAAATAGGCGCGCACAGGGGACGGGGGTATGCCGGTCGATAACAGGGGCGTCACGCGTCTTAAGATGACATCCAAGTTCCGCTGGGTGCAGGAATCAGGTGGTTCCGGGTGTCTCGGTACGAAAGATAGGCCAGTGTGTGCGGCGAAAGATAGATTGCCCGAACGGGCTGCAAGTTTCTAAACTGGGGTGTACAAGAAAGGCCTTCACAATGAAAAGACTATTTCTGGCAGCGGCAATGACCGCATTCGGAGTGTCCGCAATCCAAGGTGCCCCGCTGGCTTGTTCGACGTTGAGCACCCTCCGCCAATATATGGATCTTGCAAACGGCTGCAACCTGGGTGACGCCACG
>CAITMP010000954.1 GCA_903893525.1 uncultured Acidobacteriia bacterium
CGATTGCGCCCATGGTCGAGTAAAAACCAGGATAAGAGATGCCGAAAATGCCCGCCTTGCCGTTGTTGTTCGGCACGCGTTTCACCAGCCAGTCGAGTGTGTCGAAAGTGTCCGAGCTTTCATCGATCTCTTTCGGGCCCTTGTTGGGATTGATGGGGCGAACGTGGACATACGCGCCCTCGCTATGGCCCTTGCCCCGCACATCCTGGCGGACGAAGATGAATCCCTCCTTGACGAACAGGTCCGTCTGGCCGGGACCGAGCTGCGTCGGATAGTTTTCGATCCCATAAGGGGGCACCTGGTACGGCGTACGATTCACCAAGATCGGGTATTGGCCCTCTTCCTTCGGCACAAACACCTGGGTGAAGAGTCGGACACCATCCCGCATCGGGATCATGTACTCGAACTTGGTGTAGTGCTCCTTGATGTACTTCTGCTTCGCCAATGTTTCGGCGGAGGGCTGGGGAGCCTGTCCGCTGGCGGCAAATGTGGTGAGCAGGAGGAGACCGGCGCGCTGGACGAGTCGCATATAAGCAAGATGATAGCCTAGCTGTCACCAAGGGGGCACAATCGCTCGATTCATCCGGCTACAACTCGCCATCTTCGCGTTGGCAGAATTCCTGCAAGCGCAAAATAATGCGGCAGACCGATCCTGATGGACGTTTGGTGCATGGCAGCCGGAACGAACCGCCTTTTCAACGCTAATGGAGATGGGCAACGACCGCCCATCTGGATGCGCCCCAGCGGATTGAATGACAAGTGCCCGGCCCGCGCGCTTGTCAGTTTGGATACAACCTTGGGAGTGCACGGCGGAGGATTTACGTGGACACAAACCAGTCCGCGACGCGATCCGCAAACCATTACCTGCGCTTGACAACGCGCAGGCCAATGCGATCTTAATCCGCCACCGGCCCCCGAACTAATTCAGCGTCTCGGCATACTGCCCGGTGCTGGCATCCACCAGGATCGAGTACGAACTGGTGTTCGCGCTCTCACCCCAGATCACGCGCCACATCGGATCCATGATTTTCCGCCCCATCTCCAGCGTGTAGGAGATCGGCATTTTTGGGTTCTTCTTCGCATAGGCCTCGCCGTGCTTCATGGCGACCCCTAGGGCGATGTCCGTGTCCTTTTCCACAGCGGCCAGCAGGAAGCTATGGTCGTCGCTCGCCAATGCCACTGGAGGCTCGGGAAACACCCCTTTGCGCATGCTGATGCTGGCGTCAAACACCGAAAACGTGTACGCCCGCTTCTTGCCCAGCGACTCCGACGCGAATACAGCCTGCCATCCCGGAGCCTTGCCATCGTGGGCCGGCACTTCCTTCATGTCGAAGCTGACCAGTCGCACCACCTTCAGGTCCGGGGACCACTGCCGCGCGCGCTGGTAGCACTGGTAGAGCGCATGCAGCCCGGTAACCGGCTCCGGGGGCGCAATCACCTTCTTGACGGGTTCCGAGGCGCATCCGACGAGCAGGGCGGCGGGGGTGAGGGCGAGTAACTCGCGTCGTGTCATAGTTCTTTCACCAATCTACTGATGGTAGACGACACCGCCCCGTCGGCAGATTCGATACCTGAACAAGATTTCATGAAATGAAATGTTAAAAATCGTTGACAATCGCCTCCGGGAGGCGCAAGATGTGACCAGGAGCAGATGTTGTAACAAAAAACATCGCAATGTTCCCGAGTTGCGTTCGGTCGCCCACCGGGGCGGCGGGAGGTGTCTATAGAACCCGGCCAGCAAAAGGGCGGGCGTGGTTTCGGCTTTCCGAACATGCGGTATGGAACCTGCGAGTCGATGGAACGGCATGATGTTGATGCCCGCGCCAAAGCGCGACAACCGTCGAATTGGACGCACTTCCAGTTCGGTCCCGAACCGCCCCCGCCCTTCTTCATTTTTCTTCACAAAGCCGGACGGCCCACGTGAGATACTAGGTGATTCTGAACCACGCAAGTATGAC
>CAITMP010000955.1 GCA_903893525.1 uncultured Acidobacteriia bacterium
AGTCCTCGACCGCCGTTCCCCCACCATCTTCGGAGACGGCGGCCAATCTCGTGACTTCACCTATGTCGACGACGTTGTGGCTCTCAACCTCAAAGCATCAAAAGCGCCCGCTGAGGTCGTTTCAGGGCGGGTCTATAACGGTGGCAATGGTGGCCGGATTACCTTGAACCAAGCTTGGGAACTCCTCCAGTCCATAGAAGGCATCACCATCCCGGCAATCTTCGGTGCTCCGCGGGAGGGCGATGTCCGGGACTCCCAAGCAGATACGACTCGCGCCATCACCGACCTCGGCCACTCGCCCCAGTACACCTTCGAGCAGGGTATGCGAAAAACCCTCGACTGGTACCGGACTTCCCGCTAGTACATGTAAAATGCAACTGTAGACACTACAGCCCATGTCCTTACGGCGTCCCGGTACCCTCTTCGCCAAGATCCTGCTCTTCGAGGCCCTCGCCACAGCCGCGTTCGCCCAGTTTGCGGCCAGCACCGTTGACTTCAACCGCGACATACGCCCGATCCTCTCCGACCGCTGCTTCATGTGTCACGGCCCGGACGCCACCCACCGCCAAGCCAACCTGCGCTTGGACACCAAGGACGGAGCCAAGTCAGTTTCCACCGAACTGCTCCGCCGGATCAACGCCATCGATTCCGACCGCATGCCCCCTGCGGACTCTGGAAAGACACCTCTCACACCAGTCCAAATCGCCAAAATCCGCGCTTGGATCGATCAAGGCGCTCCTTGGCAGCCCTTCTGGTCCTTTGTACCGCCGACGCGGCCAGCTCTGCCCACGGGGAGGGCGGGAAACCCGATAGACCGATTCCTCCAAGCCCGGCTCGAGCGCGAAAACATCAAACCCTCTTCCGAGGCCGACCGCCGCATCCTCATCCGCCGGGTCGCACTGGACCTCACAGGCATCCCCCCCACGCCAGCGGAAGTAGATTCTTTTGTCAAAGATCCTGCCCCCGACGCTTATGAAAAAGTCGTCGACCGGCTACTAGTCTCCCCGCGCTATGGCGAACGCATGGCCTTCCGTTGGATCGAGGCAGCCCGCTACGGAGATTCCAACGGGTACCAGACCGATGGTCCCCGCGACATGTGGCGCTGGCGAGACTGGGTCATCAACGCGTTCAACTCCAACATGCCGTGGGACCGCTTCACAATAGAGCAAATTGCGGGCGACCTGCTGCCCAACGCCACATTGGACCAAAAAATCGCCACCGGCTTCAACCGCAACCACCGCACAACTGGCGAAGGCGGCATCATCGACGAGGAATACCGTGTCGAGTACGTTGCCGACCGCACGCAGACCACGTCGACGCTATGGCTCGGCCTGACTTTGGGCTGCGCCCGCTGCCACGACCACAAATACGACCCCCTTTCCCAGAAGGATTTCTACCGCCTCTACGCCTACTTCAACCAAGTCCCCGGCGAGAAGGGCTTCACTTGGAACTATGGCCCCGAGGAACCTTTCGTCAAGGCCCCACTTCCCGAACAACAAACAAAACTTGCCCGCTTGGAGGCAGACCTCGCACAAGCCCGGAAGGACTGGGACGCGCTCCAGCCGAGGATCACCGCAGCCGAGTCCCAATGGGGCCAAAAACGCCGCGCCGACTGGACCCCGACCGACGGCCTCGTATTCCGGTCCGACTGGCTCCCCTCCAAACTTCCCGCGGACACCAGCCCAGCCGGAAAGGCTTTCCAATACAACGGCAAGGAGTTTCTAGAGGCCAACGGTGATGGAGCTCTCTTCGGTTACCTAGATCCCTTCACTTTTTCAGCTTGGGTGAAGCCCCAAGGCACGGAAGACTCCGCCATCCTCACCCGCCTTGACGACTTCATCGAAAGCCAAGGCCACGGCCTTTACCTGATCAAAGGCAAAGTCCGACTGCACCTCACCCAGCGCTTCACCGACCTCGGCCTCCGCGTGGAAACCGTGGACCCCGTAACCCCCGGCCAATGGCAGCACATCACCGTCACATACGATGGCAAGCGCCTCGCCCGGGGAGTCAAGATCTACGTCAACGGGGCATCCAAGCCCGTCAATATCCTCTTCGACCAAAACACGGAACCCTTTAACAAAAAAAACACGCCGATCCGGGTCGGCTCCGGCGGCGGACTCCGCTTCAAGGGTTCCATTGGCGACGCCCGCATTTACAAACGTGCAGTCACCCCCGAAGAGGCTGCCGCACTGGCCGGAGATCAGAAGGCGACCCGCCACTTGGAGTTCCTAGCCACCGCAGCCCCGAAAGAGGTTCGCGAGGCTCAGGCTCTTCTCACGACTGCGACCCAAGCCCGCGACAAATTCTACGCCACCATCCCAACGGTGATGGTGATGGCAGATGGCGCGAACCGCGACACATTCCTCCTCAAGCGCGGAGCCTACGACGCCCCGACCGAGAAGCTGACCGCAGCCGTCCCCGAAACGCTCCGCCCAAGCAACCCTATCACCAACCGTCTCGACCTCGCAAAGTGGCTCGTTGACCGCCAAAACCCCCTCACTGCGCGCGTCACCGTCAATCGGTTCTGGCAGTCCTACTTCGGCACGGGCATCGTGAAGACCGTCGACGACTTCGGATCCCAAGGGGAATGGCCCGTCCATCCCGAACTCCTGGACTGGCTCGCAGTCGAATTTATGGAATCAGGGTGGGACGTCAAGGCTCTCCAACGGCTGATAGTGACTTCCTCGGCCTATCGCCAGTCTTCGGTAGCCACCCCCGCCGCGCTCGAAAAAGACCCTGACAACCGGCTCCTCGCCAGGGGCCCCCGCATGCGTCTCGGACCCGAGGTCATCCGCGACCAAGCACTCGCGGCCTCAGGCCTGTTAACCGAAAAAGTAGGGGGTCCGTCGGTGAAGCCCTACCAACCGGCCGGACTCTGGCAGGAGCTTTCCGGCAACAACGGCTACGTCCAGTCCAAAGGTGGGGATCTCTACCGCCGCAGCCTCTACACCTACTGGAAGCGTACGATTCCCCACCCGTACATGATGAATTTCGACTCGCCCAACCGCGAGCAATGCGCCGTCTTTGAAAACCGCACCAACTCGCCTCTCCAATCGTTGGACCTGATGAACGATGTCACTTTCGTCGAAGCATCAAGGAAACTGGCGGAACGCATGCTGGCTGGCGGTGGTATTGAGGCAGGTTTTGAGCTTGTGCTCCTTCGGAAACCCACGGAGCGCCAAACAGCAATCCTGAACCGCGCTCTCGACCAGTTTCTTACACGCTACAAAGCCGATCCCAAAGCTGCGAACGACCTCATTCACCAAGGCGATTCAAGAATCGCCCCCAATGTCGATCCTGCACGCTTGGCCGCCTACACCGCCGTCGCCAGCCTCCTCCTGAACATGGACGAGACGATCACCAAGGAATAGCCGAATGACCAGACGCCACTTTTTCGGGCTCAACTCCACCGGCGTAGGACTGGCCGCCCTGTCCACGCTCGACCTGCGGGCATCCGGGCAGCCCGGACTACAGGGCATTCCGCATTTCGCGCCGAAAGCCAAGCGCGTCATTTATCTATTGCAGTCCGGCGGTCCGTCCCAGCTCGATCTCTTCGACCACAAGCCGCGCCTCCTCGAATTCCAGAGAAAGGACCTCCCGGAGTCCATTCGCAACGGCCAACGCCTCACCGGCATGTCGGCAAGCCAGTCGACATTTCCGGTGGTCCCGTCAAAGTTCTCCTTCGAGCAGAGGGGCCAATCGGGGGCGTGGGTCAGCGAACTGCTCCCGCACACCGCCAAGATTGCGGATCACCTTACCTTCCTGAAGACCGTAAATACCGAGGAGATCAACCACGACCCAGCCGTCACCATGATCCAGACCGGCTTCCGCCTCGGCGGACGCCCGAGCTTGGGCGCTTGGGTTTCCTACGGGCTCGGGTCGGAATCGGAAAACCTCCCCGCCTTCTGCGTAATGATTTCGACCAATGGCGGCGGCCAACCACTCTATGACCGGCTCTGGGGCTCGGCATTCCTACCCAGCCGCTACCAGGGCGTCAAATTCCGCTCCGGTGCCGACCCCGTCCTGTACCTATCCAATCCGCCCGGCATCACGAAGGACGACCGGCGCGGCTTCCTGGATGCCTTGGGCGAGCTTAACAGGCTAACTTTCGACGAATTTGGTGATCCCGAAACCAACGCCCGCGTTTCGCAATACGAGATGGCGTTCCTGATGCAGGCATCCGTCCCGGAACTCACGGATATCTCCAAGGAACCACCAAGCACGTTCGAGCTATATGGCGAGGATGCGAGGAAACCGGGCACGTTCGCTGCCAACGCCCTCTTGGCCCGCCGCTTGGCCGAACGGGGTGTGCGCTTCATCCAGCTCTACCATCGGGACTGGGACCACCATGGCGGTCTGCCCGCCAATCTTCCCAAGCGCTGCAAGGATGTCGATCAGGCCTCCGCGGGACTTGTGGAGGACCTCCGTCAGCGGGGTTTGTTGGATGACACGCTCGTCGTCTGGGGCGGCGAGTTTGGACGCACGGTCTACTGCCAAGGCCGTCTCACTGCAACCGATTACGGCCGCGACCACCACGGTCGCTGCTTCACCGTATGGATGGCGGGGGGCGGCGTGAAGCCAGGGATGAGCTATGGTGAAACCGACGATTACGGCTACAACATCGTCAAGGACCCGGTGCACGTTCATGACCTGCAGGCAACGATCCTGCATTGCCTAGGCATCGACCACAAGCGTCTAACCTATCGTTTTCAAGGCCGCGACTTCCGGTTGACTGACGTAGCTGGTGAAATCGTAAAATCCGTCTTGATCTAACCTTGCACCCTAAAGTTTGCTGTGGCCTCCGCCGATAGAAGGGCATGGTAAGCACCGACCTTGGTTTCTTGAAGCGATTGACATTGGGACAGCGATTGGGCGCTGTGGGAACTCTGTTCTTGGTTACAGTGAGCTGCGCCCTATTTTATTGCGTCAACAAGGGTTTCTCCAAAGACATTTCCGCCGCCATTTTGGAACAACACGGCAATCTCTACCAGCGACCACTGGAGACCTTGCTCGAGGGCGTCGAGCAGCACCAATTAGCGGCCCGGCGTTGCGGAGAGACCGGTGGCAAATGCGCCGACGCGGCGCAGCAGACGGACTTGGATGCTTCCAGAAGGGCTGTTGACGCTGCATTCGCTGCTTTTGCTACGGTTGATGGGCAGTTCCGCGATGAGCTCGAGTTCACGGCTGCGCGACTACCCGTCAAGAAGGTGGAACACCTGCGCCCGACGGTACTCAAGGGTGAATGGGACCAGCTCAAGCGTTCCGACAACGACCCCAACCCACGAGATTCCGATTCTCAACATGCCCATTTGGTGTCCGACCTCCGAGCGATCATCAAACATGTCGGCGACACGTCAGGCCTGATACTGGATCCCGACTTGGATAGTTACTACCTGGTCGACATGAGCTTGGGAGCGCTTCCGCAAACCCAGGAGCGGCTAGCGGTGATCGAGGCTTTGGGGCGCGAAGCCGCACACATCGTTATTGGCAAGGGATTGAACGAGTCGCTGAAGATGCGTTTGGCAATTGAGTGTGCCAAATTGCAGGAGGCCGATGTCGAGCATATTCAGGGTGGTGTCCAAACCGTCTTGTCCGAAGATTCCAATTTCTATGGCATAAGTCCGTCGCTACAGGCCAACCTGCCGGGAGCGTCTGCCGAATACGCACGACTGTCCAAGGAACTTCTAGACTCGGTGCGGCGGACAACGGAAGCCACGGACGAACCGACGTCAGCCGGGGGCGGTATTGCAGAAGGGCTTGGCGGACCACGCAACCGCCGCGCGCAATGCAAGCTTCAGATTGTGGCACGTCGTGTCCAAGGAATTGGATACCTTGCTGCAAAAGCGTATCGACGATTTGGCTGGCTCCCGGCTGTGGTCATTGGTTCTTACGGCCCTCGCTTTACTTTTCTGCACCGCGCTAACCGCACTTGTGGTCAAGGTGACCACCAAAATGCTCCATGACTCGGCTGTTCAGCTTATGGAGGAGAGTCGACGGATTGCAAACGCGTCGCGGCAAATGGCCTCCGCGGCGCAAGACCTAGCCGAGGGAGCATCGGAGCAAGCCGCCTCGATCGAGGAAACCTCGGTTTCGAGTTCGAGAATGGGTGATATCTCCAACCGCAATAGCATAAATTCAAAAGCTGCCGCCACTCTGGTAGCATCCTCCATTGAGGAATTTGAGAGCGCAAACCAGCTACTGGACGATATGGTCATGGCCATGGGCCAGATATCGGAACAGAGTGTGAAGATCGCACGAATCAACAAGGTGATTGATGAGATCGCATTCCAGACCAACCTCCTCGCGCTGAATGCCGCGGTTGAAGCCGCGCGCGCGGGAGAAGCAGGGCTAGGCTTCGCGGTGGTTGCCGAGGAGGTCCGGAACTTGGCCCGGCGGTGCAGCGAAGCCGCGGAGGATACGGCGGCAACCATCGAGGTTTCGATGACGCAATCACGGGAGGGCCAAGCGACCGTTGACCGGACAGCGGCCGCGATCCAAGCCATCACCCGAGGCTCCACCAAAGTGAAGGCACTGGTGGACGACGTCAACCGAGGCAGCCAGGAGCAGACGGCGGGATTTGGCGCCGTCGCCGAAGCCCTTCTGCAAATCCAACAGACCACACAAAGAACGGCTGCGATCGCCGAGGAGAGCGCTGCTGCGGTCCGGGAACTGAGCCTCCAATCCGAAACCTTGAATGGGATCGTCGTCGAGGTAATGGCACTGGTCGGTTAGTGGCTCGCTAGGTCTTGCGCGCCACCCACAACAGCAGACCGAAGATTACGATCGGGATCAAGGCAAGAAGCACGTAGTTGAGGATGCGCTGGGGCACACCGGATTTCTTGGTACGCCAATCATGGAGTTCCGCCCGTTCCGCTACGCCGACTTGATCCTGATTGCGCAAATCCCATGCGAATTCCCGCGCATGGGCGTAGCGGTTCTTCGGATCGCGTTCCATGGCCCGGTAGACGATCTCTTGGAGTTCGGGTGTGATTGAAGGATCCAGTTCGCGGGGCGGGGTCGGATTGTTGAGCAAGCGTTCGTTCATGGTGGCGAACGCGTTGGGCCCGGAGAATGGCACCTTGCCAGTGAGGAGTTCGTACAGCATGACTCCCATGGCGTAGATATCCGCCCGCCCATCGCCCCGCTGCCCTTTGACCTGCTCCGGGGAAATGTAATCGGGTGTCCCCATCACATTCGAGAGCTTTGCAAAAGTGAGGCGGCGGGAGCCTTCCTGGCCCGCGATCCCGAAATCAATCAGTTTGATTTCATCGTCGCCACCCACATCTTTACCGCCCACCATGATGTTTTCCGGTTTCAAGTCCCGATGCACTACGCCGTGGGTATGGATATATTCCAGTGCGTCGCAGACTTTGGCCACTATATTCACGACGCGCTCAACCGGAAGACGTCGGCCTCCGGTCAGTTCTTCGCGAAGGAGTCGGCCCTCCACCCACTCCATCACCATGTAGATGCGGCTGCGTTTGGTGTCCGCGAAAACCTTCATGACACCGGGATGGTCCAGCTTGTGCCCGATGTCCTGTTCCCGTTGGAATCGGTCGAACAGAACGGCATCGGCTTCCATCTCGGGATGCGGGATCTTGATTGCGACGGCCTTGCCGTTCAATGTATCGGTCGCCTTATATATCGAAGCCATCCCGCTGCGGGCGACAAGCTTGTCAATCAGGTAGTGGTCGAGGGTATCCCCGGCATGTAATGCGTTCATCGAAGTTTGTAGGGTCGGCCCCTGTACATCCCCATTCTCTCGACATCCCGGACGCGGACGAGCTGAATTGTGGCGTTATCGCCCCCATCCCGCTCATTCGCCAAGTTCACCAGCTTGCGGGCGGCGATTTCCAAGCTCGGATTCCAAGCTACAATCTCGGCCATCTCAGAACCTTTGACCGGTCCGTGCAAACCGTCGGAGCACAGCAGCAGGACATCGCCCGCGTGCACTTGGTGGTCTGATGTCTCCACATTTACAAAGAGATCGTTGCCGATAGAGCGGCTCAGGATGTGCTTCGTCTGGGCGGTTTCGGCTTCCTTGGCGGACATGACGCCGAGGCGGACTTGTTCGGCGACAACGGTGTGGTCGCGGGTCAACTGGGATGCCAGACCGTGGCGGATCAAATAGCACCTGGAATCACCAACGTGCGCCACAACCACGCGGTCGTACCGGAGCGCGCAGGCGACGATGGTCGTGGCCATCCTGGAACCGCCCGGGCTGGAGGCCCGGCCCAATTCATATACCAGAATATTGGCTTTTTGTACAATCCGGGGCATCACTGCGGTGTGCGCTTCGCCCCTGGGAGCGGAACGGAAGCCGGAGATCAGGCTCTCCACTGCGGACTGGGAAGCTACTTCCCCTTTTTCCTCGCCACCGACGCCATCGGCAACCACGAACAACCAGCCCTGCGTACGTCCCTCATTCTCGGAAGCCGGAATGTACGATCCAACGAAATCCTCATTGTGGTCGCGGACGCGTCCTACGTCGGAGAGATGAAAGAACTCGAGATCGAGCATGTTGGAGTCAAAGAAAGGGGCAGCCGTTCGGCTGCCCCGGTCCTATTGCAGTTTAACCCAAGGGCAACGGCTTATGCCGACGCCCTGCCGGTTACCAGAGTTGTACGCCCGGACTTCTTGCTGGAGGTGATGAAATAGATACCGCCATAGATACCCCAAACGGCCGCTATTCCCAAGGCCAGAAGTGGTTCTTTCGCCGTACCGTATCCCATGAAGGGGCCGATCAAGTAGAAGGCCATGCATCCAAGATTCGCCAACAACCCGAAGACCGGGATGAAGACGTGCTTGAAGAAGTTGAAGTCCTTGTGGCCGTGGAACGCAACCATGCAGATGACGCAGCTGAGTGCATAGAGCAGGAAGGTGCCAAAGTTGGAAGCCAACGTCATGGTGAGCAGCGTCGCGGGCATCGCTGCCATCGCGTCGTGCGTGGTGTAGCCGAAGCTGGAGAAGATGCCCTGGGGGAGCGCCTTGATTGCAGCGTCGGTGGGAGCACCGGCGTCGCCGAATACGCAAACCACCGACAAGCAGCCAACCACGGCCGAGATCACAGCCAAGGTCCAGATAGCGCGGTGCGGGGTCAACTTTTCGTCATGGATCAATCCGAAGTGCTCGGGCACTTCCTGGTCCTTGCCCATCGCATAGGTAACGCGGGCACCGGTATTCATGCAGGAAAGGGTGGTTCCGATCAGTGCCAGAACGACGGTGAATGCCTCCACCAGCATGAAGATTCGTCCGCCACCGGCACCGAAGAAGTGGTTGCCCAGGATGATCATCATGTCGCCGATGGGAGCCGCGGAGCCCGACGCGTTCTGCATGGTGTAGCCGCTGTTGAGGAAATATCCAGCCGCGAAGTACTCAATCAGATAACAGAAGGCACCTTGGATCAGCAGAGAGCTGACCACGGCGATCGGCACGTCCTTCTTCGGGTTCTTCGCCTCGCCGCCCATAGCGGTTACCGACTCGAATCCGACCAATATCAAAATGGCGACGGTAGCCTGGATGAAGCCCCAAGCCCAGTTGTGGACGCTCGTGACCGAACCGGCATCTTTGTGGGTAAGGAAGACACCCTTTTCGTCTTTTTCGGGATAGGCAATCACGAACGCGACGGGCTTGCCTGCGGCATCCAGTTTCGCCTTTGGAACACCGGCGGAGTCACGGACGACTTCATCAGTCGTGACGCCTGCGTTGGTGACCTTCTTGGTTTCAAACTCGTAGGTGTAGGCCTCGCCCGAACCCGAGTCGAATTGCCAGCCTGTGGAACCGGCCGGGTGGGTCGTCCGGTAGCTGTAGGCCATCACCGAAAAGACCAGCAGGGCGGAGATCTGAATCACGTTGATCGCGATATTGATCGAGGTGGAACCGGCGACACCGCGCTCGGCGATTGCCGCAATGACGAATGAGAAGACCACGGCAACCAGCATCATGAAAACGGGACCAGGGTTGGTGGCGCTCATGAACGACGGCCAAAGTGTGCCAGCGAGGTAGCCGAAAATGATTCCCGTGACACCGACCATGACGCCCGGATAAATCCAGTAGTAAAGGTGCGAGCCCCAGCCGACGATGAACTTGGAGAGACGGGCATACTTCCACGCCTTGTCGTGGTTGAGGAAGGACTGTTCCGCGAAGTAGTAGGAGCTTCCGGTTCCGGGGTAGAGCTTCGCCATTTCGGCATA
>CAITMP010000956.1 GCA_903893525.1 uncultured Acidobacteriia bacterium
GAGTGATTACTGGCGGGCGAGACGCTTCCGGCGGGAAAGTGCCGTCGCGAACGCCGCAGCGGCAAACCCGAGGGTGAGCGTACCGGGTTCGGGCGCGTCACCAGCAACGCTCGCGCTCCAGTTGGAGGCGTTGAATGCCGACGAACCGCCGAGGTCATCACTTCCGAGTTGAAAGGGAACATGAGTGACGACGGCAGCAAACATGTTGCCGCTAGCGAAACCGAGGACGCCGTTGTCAGAACAGGTGATAGTACTGCAGGCGACGAAGTCCATGTAGGATCCATCGAGGCTCACCGTTGGAACTTGGGTAACACCGAAAACTGAGTGGTCCACCGAGTCCACAATACCCAATGAGGGTCCAGCCGCCCCCCCAACAGTGAAGGGCCCAAAGCTGGAAACTACGAAGGTGTTGTTGTCACCCTGGAGGGTTCCGGTCATCGTTCCGGCAAAGATGACGGAACCGGTGTTGTAGCTGAAATTCAGCGTTCCAGCTTGGCCGAGGACCGCGGTGATCATCAGCAACGTAGCTGCGGTCAAAAAACGCATGTGAGAAGTCTCTTTCTTTAGAATGCGGCCCCTCAGTGCGGACCTCTATCAGCCTACCCGCCGCCCCCCCCCCCGCTGTCAATAATCGGATGTATTTTATTTTTGTTGCGGAATTGCCGCACTCGATTCCAGTGACGAAGCACCCGCTTGTTGTTTCCCGACCCTTCTGAAATCACCCGCAAATTGCCGGGCATTGAAGCCGTAGCGCCGCTCGTACTAGTCGCCCGGTGGAGGTCATGAGCGCGGTGCCAAAGATCCGCATTCCGTTCTGTAAACTATCAGTGAATGCCCGACAACAGTTTTGACGTCGTTTCCCAGATCGAGATGCCCGAGGTCAGCAACGCTATTGACCAGGCACGCAAGGAAATTACGACCCGCTACGACCTGAAGAACACCAAGTCCACCATCGAACTCAACGAGAAGGACAAGAAGCTGGTCCTCCAGAGCGCCGACGAGTTCAAGTTGAATGCCGTGATCGAAATCTTGAACCAGAAGCTGGTCAAGCGCAATGTGCCGATCCGGAACTTGACCTACGGGACCATCACCCCGGCTGCCGGGTCCACCGTAAAGCAGGAGATCACGCTGATCTCCGGTCTCACCACCGAGAAGGCCAAGGAGATCGTCAAGGCCATCAAGGATTCCAAGCTCAAGGTGCAGGCGTCGATCAACGGCGACCTGGTTCGCGTCGCCGGCAAGGACCGTGACACGCTCCAACAGGCGATTGCGCTGATGCGCGGCTCCGATTTCGAGATCGACCTGCAGTTCATCAACTTCCGGACAAACTAGGGTGGCGAGGAAGATTGAATCGCACTTCATAGCCGGTCCGGCCGGCCGGTTGGAGGCCCTTTTGGAGGAGCCGGAGGAAGGAGCGCCGGTCGAAGCGGCGCTCGTCTGCCATCCTCACCCGCAATTCGGCGGGACGATGCACAACAAGGTGGTCTACCGGATGGCTCGCGGGCTGCGTCGGTCGGGCAGTGTGGTTCTGCGATTCAACTACCGGGGCGTCAACCTGAGCGAGGGTAAGTACGACGAGGGACGGGGGGAACTGGAGGACGCACGCGCGGCGCTCGGGTTCCTGCGGGACCGCTATCCCGACTTGCCGTATTCGCTGGCGGGGTTTTCGTTCGGCTCAAGGATCATCCTCAGGTTGGGATGTTCCTTGACTGACCCGAAACCCGCGCGCTTGATTCCGGTAGGGTTTCCCACTTCGATGATGAAAGGTGATTTTCTGGGAACGTGCGGGAGCCCCAAGTACTTCGTCCACAGTACTATCGACCAGTTCGGCCCCAAACCGGATCTGGAGAAGGCGTTCGAGGGATTTGCGGAACCAAAGAGCCTGCAATTCATTGAGGCGGGCGACCATTTTTTCGCGGGGGCCTTGGAGAAACTGGAAGACGTCGTGTCCGGGCTGCCGCGGTAATCCGGCAGGTTGATATGATTCCGGTGTGAACCGCCGAGCTTTCGGAGCCGCTCTCGCGGCACCATTCCTATTGCCTGCTGTCGAGCCCCTCGGCAAGATCAAGATCACCAGGTTCGAGATCCACAAGGTCACGGTCCGCTGGCGGGACCTTCTGTTCCTGGAGGTCCACACCGATGCCGGGATCACGGGGCTAGGCGAGGCGACGCTGGAAAGCCGCACCGAGATTGCGGAATCCGTGCTGCGCTGGCTGGAGCCGGAGTACGTCGGGCTGGATCCGACGGGCCCCGAAAGCCACTGGAACCGGGTCTACTATGTCGCGACGCGGTGGCGCAACGGTCCCGATCTGATGACCGGCCTTTCCGCTGTCGATATGGCGCTTTGGGATCTGGAGGCCAAGCGGTTGGGCGTGCCGTTGCATCGACTCCTGGGCGGGCCGGTGCGGTCGGAAATGAGGGCCTACTTCACGCACTGGGACGCATCGATTATGCCGGATAAGCGCGATGCGTCGAGCCTAGCGGATCTTGCCGGGAAGACCCTGGAGCAGGGCTGGACGGCCGTGAAATACACTCTGCCGCCGGGCCCTTCCGAATTGGCGCGCAACGAGAAGAACGTCGCTGATGCTGCAGCCATTCGGAACGTGTTTGGGAGCCGCGCCGACATCGCCCTCGAATGCGCCGAGACATTCTCGGTACGCTCGGCGATCCAATTTGCACAGGCCGTCGCGCCGGTGAAGCCTTTGTTCCTCGAAGAGCCGACATGGCGGGAGAATCCGGCCGGGCTGGGCGAGGTCGCCGCCAAGAGCCCGGTGCCCATTGCCACTGGCGAGGGTCTAACGTCGAGGTTCGAGTTCAAGCAGCTACTGGACGCAAAGGGCGCCGCGATCATCCAGCCCGATGTCCTGCATGCGGGTGGCGTGACGGAATTGCGCAAGATCGCCAACATGGCCGAGGCCTACGGGGTGGAGGTGGCGCCGCACTCCTGCAGCGGGCCGGTGGCGCACATGGCGTCTCTGGCGACGATGTCGGTCTGCCGAAACTTTTTGGTGCACGAGTGGGAGGCTGCCGATGACGAGCTTTTCCGGGAAGTCACCGGCGGCACCTACCAGACCCAGCGGAACGGGCTGGTGAAGTTGCCCGAGAAGCCCGGAATCGGCATTCAAGTTGACTTCGCGGATTTCAAACGCAGGAATCCCTACGGCAACACCCGCCGCCGAGCACAGGTTAAAGTCTAGGGTATGGTGCTCACAAAGGAAGAATTGATTTCCGCCCTCTTGGGTGAGGTCCGCATTCTCAACCATCTGCTGACGAAGACCGGTACCGACCAACTGACCTACAAGCCGTCGGAAAAGCAGCGTTCCACTTTGGAGCTGTTGCAATATCTGTCGGTGATGCCGGGGATCCACCTGCGCGCCATAGTGGAGGGCAAATTCGACATCGAACCATGGAAGGCGGCTTGGACGAACGGGTTGGCGAACGCCCAGACCATGGATTTCGACGGGTTGAAATCGGCCATCGCCGCCCAGGAGACGGAAGTCGCCGAATTGCTGGCTCCCTTGACCGACGCCGACCTCCAGGCTGAAATCGACTTGTTCGGAAAGGCGAGCCGCGCGGTCGCCATCATCCGTCTGGTTCTCAACCACTACGTGGCCTACCGGATGCAGTTCTTCCTGTACTTGAAAGCATCCGGGCGCGAGGAACTCGGCACGCTGAACCTCTGGCGCGGCAGCGATACCTTCTAGATTTAGATGCTGCGGACCGGCATCGTCACGATGTCGTCGACCCGCATTGTTTCCTTCACGGCGTAGGGTTCGCCGTACTTGACGCCGATCAGATTGCCGTAGAATCGTGCGGTCGACGCCAACCGGTCCCTGATCTCGGCCTCGTCCGGGAACAGGTCGGAGCCTTCCTCGACCGGCCCGTATTGGGAGC
>CAITMP010000957.1 GCA_903893525.1 uncultured Acidobacteriia bacterium
CGGCGCTATTCCGGATCGACATCATCCAAGTACCGGTCGCGCATCCCGAACTGGCCAAGATCGTCAACAGCCCCCGCATCTTCGCCGATGACAAGACCGGCGCGCTCGATGGTCTCTGGAAGGGTGGAAACCACGGCGAAAACACCCAGACGACTTCCGAAACCAATCGCTGCCACGACATCACGGTATATTCGGCGATGGGTCTGGCCGCCGGAGCCTGTTCCGGCAACGGCATCCTGCTGGACATCTCGAAACCGGCAAATCCGGTGCGCATCGCGGCGGTGAGCGACCCCAATTACGCATTCTGGCACTCGGCCAACTTCAACAACGCGGGCACGAAGGTCCTGTTCACCGATGAATGGGGCGGTGGCGGCCAACCGCGCTGCCGTGCAACGGACCCGATGAACTGGGGCGCCGATGCGATTTTCACGCTGTCGAACAAGAAGCTCACCTTGGCGTCGTACTTCAAAATGCCCGCTCCGCAGACTGAATTTGAAAACTGCGTCGCGCACAACGGTTCGCTGGTGCCGATCCCCGGCCGCGACATCCTGGTACAGTCGTGGTATCAGGGTGGCATTTCGATGGTCGATTTCACGGACGCGTCGCACCCGGTGGAGATCGGCTACTTCGACCGCGGCCCGGTCGATCCGGCCAAGCGCGCGTCGGGCGGCCAATGGTCCACCTATTGGTACAACGGTTACATTTACGGCTCGGAGATAGCGCGCGGCGTGGACGTGCTGAAGCTGGTGCCGAACACTTTCATCACGCAGAACGAGATCGACGCATCGAACCAAGTGCACTTCGACGAGCTGAATGTCCAGAACCAGCCGAAGATTGTTTGGCCGTCCAACTTTATCGTGGCCCGTGCGTACTTGGACCAGCTGGCGCGTGGAACGTCAGTTACAGCTGAGAAGATTGCGACTATGAACGGGTTGATCGCCAAGGTGGATGCGGCGACTCCGGATAAGAAGGCGTTGGCGCAACTGAAAACGATGGGGGCGGCATTGGCCAAGGAGGCCGGTTCGGTGAAGAACCAGCCCGATGCCGACCGCATGCGGGCCTTGGCGGCGATTATCAAGGAGAAGTAGGGTACTGGATGCGGAACGGCCCGGGGATCCGGGCCGTTCCGCTAAAACCCAATCGAATCCTTTTTCGCGTCTACCTTCTTCGCATCCAAGCCAGCAACCTTCTTCAAACCATCGAGATCCTTGAAGTTTCCGTTTGCCTTCCGGTGCGCCACAATCGCGGCGGCCTGATCCGCTGTAATCTGCAGCGCATTCTGCAATTCGGTGGGACCGGCGGTATTCACATTGATCTTGTCCGCCCCGAAGTACACCGACAGGTAGTCAACCACCGTGTCAATTTGTTCCGGCGTCAGCGCGGCTCCGCGCTTCACCATCTGTTTGACCGTGTCCCGCCACTGGTTCACCGGCATGGTGGCTTCCACAACAACATCCAGGCCATGGCATTCCGTACAACTGTTCTGGACCAGAGATTTTGCCTTTCCGTCCGGCAGGACGATGTCCTGGGCACAGAGCAGGCGGACCGAAATCAAGAGAAGGGCGACACGACGCATACCAATAAGAATAAACGAAGGCATCGCTGGGTCCAATTTAGCGCCGGGTCCACTATAATCGCAATAGACGAATGAGCAGGAAGCCCTCCCGTTGAGCCTAGTCCTTTGAGCATTTCCGAATTCGTCTACACCGTTTTGCTGAAACCGGCCCCGCTCCGGAGGATGGCCAACCGCACAATCCGCGCACTTCTACCCAGGGAACTGGAGCGCAGGGGTGTGAAACTAGCCATCAACCCGACCGATCCGGTCATCTCCGGCGCACTGCTGTTCGGAGTCTACGAGAGCGGCGAGTTGGATCTTTTCGAGAAACTTCTCCGCCCGGGCATGACCGTGGTCGATGTGGGAGCCAACATTGGACTTTACACCGCACTCGCGGCCAAGGGGGTCGGGCCCACAGGCAGGGTTTTGGCACTGGAACCAGATCCGGAGAGCTTTGACTTTCTCCGGCGCACCGTCGCGGGGAACGGGTTCGGCAATGTGGAAACATGCCAGCTCGCGGCATCGGCTACCACCGGTGACGCCGACCTGTACAGCAACCCCGACAACCGGGGCGACAGCCGCCTCTATGCCGACCCCCTGCTGGGCGACAAACCCCTCCAGGTCCGCACCACTACGGTCGACGAATTGCTTGGAAGCCGGAACATCCGCAGCGTGGACGTTCTCAAGATCGACACCCAGGGAGCGGAAGGCCTCGTTCTTGCCGGTGCGCGGGAAACGTTGGCGAATTCGCCCAATCTCACGATCCTGATGGAGTTCTGGCCTTACGGACTTGCCCGGACCGGGTCGCGTGCCGAGGTTCTCCTCGCGCTGCTCCGTGAAAGCGGATTTCAAATTTTCGACGGCGGGGCCAAATTCCAACGGCTCGAAACCGACGCC